>JBQGEN010000001.1:0-4871 GCA_052039615.1 Sideroxyarcus sp.
CTCGTCTATCCGTTCCAGCAACTCTTCCATGTCGTCCGGCAAGGGGGAATCGAATTGCATGCGCTCGCCGGTGACGGGATGGTCCAGCGCCAGCCGCGTAGCGTGCAGCGCCTGGCGCGGGAAGCCGTTCAGCAGTTCGCGCAACTGCGCGGAACACTTCTGCGTGCCGCGCTGGTAGACGCTGTCGCCAACCAGCGGGTGGCCGATGTGGGTCATGTGCACGCGGATCTGGTGGGTGCGCCCGGTCTCCAGGCGGCAGCGCACCAGGGTGCAATAGGGGAAACGCTCTTCGACGCTGACATGCGTGACCGCCTCCTTGCCGCTCTCGGTCACGGCCATCTTCACCCTTTGCGTGGGATGGCGGCCGATGGGAACGTTGACGGTGTAATCGCGGTCCAGTTCGCCCCACACCAGCGCCAGATATTCGCGCTTCACGCTGCGCGCCTGCATCTGCCGCACCAGCGCAGTCTGCGCGGCGAGCGTCTTGGCCACCACCATCAGGCCGCTGGTGTCCTTGTCCAGGCGGTGCACGATGCCCGCGCGCGGCACCTCGGCCAGTTGCGGCGCGTGGTGCAGCAAGGCGTTGAGCAGGGTGCCCTCCCAGTTGCCGCTGCCCGGATGCACCACCAGCCCGACATGCTTGTCGATGACGATGATGGCATCGTCCTCGTACACGATGTCGAGCGGAATGTCCTCGGCCTGCCAGGGTTGCTCGGAGGGATGGATCTGCGGCGTCACGCACACGGTCTCGCCGCCCCACACCTTCTGCTTGACGCTGGCCACCTTGCCGTTGAGCGTGACCAGCCCCTGCTCTATCCAGTCCTGCAGGCGGCTGCGAGAGTACTCGGGCAGCAGTTTGACCAGGGCCTGGTCGAGGCGCAGTCCGCCGTGTTCCATCGGCACTTTCATCTCAAGCAGGTCGGCGGACTCGTCGTCTTTGCTATAATCGGGAAAATCTTCTTCGGGTTCTGTCATGCGTCATAGTTTAGCCGTTTTCCTCCTGCTCACGTTAGCTGCCTGCAGTTCCGACCCCGCCAAGGACGACAATCTCACCGCCGACCAGCTCTATGCCGCGGCGAAGGAGTCGATGGCGGACAACAATTACGAGAAGGCCGTGAAGCAGTTCGAGAAGCTGCAGTCGCGCTATCCCTACGGCCGCTATGCGCAGCAGGCGCAGATGGAGATCGCCTACGCCTACTACAAGCACAGCGAGCCGGCGCCGGCGCTCACCGCGCTGGATAACTTCGTGAAGATGTACCCCAACAGCGCGCATCTGGATTACGTCTACTACCTCAAGGGCCTGATCAATTTCAACGAGAACATCAACAGCCTGTTCGGCACCATGTTCAAGCAGGACCCGGCGGAGCGCGATCCGGCCGCCCTCAAGGACTCGTTCGAATCGTTCAAGGAACTGGTCACGCGCTTTCCGGGCAGCAAGTACACGCCGGATGCCAGACTGCGCATGCAGTACCTGCTCAACACGCTGGCCAGCTCCGACATCCATGTGGCCGATTACTACCTGCGCCGCGGCGCCTATATCGCCGCCGCGAACCGCGCCAAGAGCGTGCTGATCGACTATCCGGAGACGCCGCAGACGCGCGAAGCGCTGCAGATCATGGTGCAGGCCTACGACGCGATGGGGATGCACGATCTGCGCGACGACGCCAAGCGCGTGCTCGACCTCAATGTTGCCAAGGACGGCGCCCGCCCCGAGGCCAAGGAAACACCGGAGAACGCCTCGCCGTGGTGGAAGTTCTGGGACTGATATCTTGAAGTTCTGCCCGACATGCGGCGCGCCCGTCGAATTGCAGCTGCCGCAGGACGACCACCGCGAGCGGCATGTCTGCACCGTCTGCCACACCATCCACTACCAGAATCCCAAGCTGATCGTCGGCGCCATCCCCGAATGGGAAGACGGGCGCATCCTGCTGTGCCGCCGCGCCATCGAACCGCGCAGCGGCCTGTGGACGCTGCCGGCCGGATTCATGGAGAACGGCGAGACCACCACCGAGGCCGCCGCACGCGAGACGCTGGAAGAAGCCAACGCGCGCATCGAAGTGCAGGACCTCTACGCCATGTACAACCTGCCCTACATCGACCAGGTGCAGCTGCTGTTCCGCGCGAAGCTGCTCGACCTGGATTTCTCGCCCGGCGTGGAAAGCCTGGAAGTGCAGCTCTTCGCCGAGCACGAGATCCCCTGGGACGAGCTCGCCTTCCGCGCCATACGCCACTCGCTCCAGCACTACTTCGCCGACCGGCAGCGCGGCGAATTCATCTTCCGCAACACCGACCTCGAACCGCCAGTCATCCGCTGAATCCGCAGGCGCCAAGCGGATGCTCGTCGCGAGGCCGCATCAGGGCGCGATCTGCAGTTGTTCCGGATCGAGCAGCAGGTAGCGCGCGTAGCGCCCCTCATCCCTGCTGCCGTCATCACTCACGATCATGATGCGCTGCCGGCCGTCGATGACGGCCGGCGTGACGCCTTCCGCATGCTCGAAGCCCGGCAGACCGGGCACGCTGACGCGCCGCGCCGGCTCGTTCGAGCGCCCGCTCCAGAACCAGAGCTGGAACTGCACCTGCTCGCGCGCGACCGGCCCGCTGGTCAGCAGATAGCCGCCGAGGGCGGGGACATGGGACATGCCGCGGATCCCGTGCCCGCCCAGATCCAGTGTTTCCAGTGCGGCGGACACGCGTGGCGGCTCGCCCGCGTCGAACATCGTCGCCGGATTCTCGACCCGCGCGACAATCGCGCGCCCGTCGAGCAGCGGACTGCGAAAGCCGATCAGCAGCGCACGCTGGTCGGCGCTGATCTCCAGCGCCTCAATATTGAGCCCGCCGCGGTTCTTCACGTCGCGCACCTCGGCCGCCCGCGCCAGCACCGGGTGCGCCGCAGTCAGCGCAGGCTTCAGCCCTTTGACCACCATGGGCGACACCGCGCGCTCACCCTCGATGCGGAAGCGCACCAGCTTGTCGCGGGACTTCTTCTCGTCGCCCTCGCTGTCGCGCGAATGCGAGGTCAGCGCATAGATGAAGCCGGAGCGGTCGAGGGCGACACCTTCGAGATCATCCAGCTTGAGGAAGTCGTCACCGGCCTGCAGTTCTCCCGTGTTGAGCGCCGTGCTGCTCACGCTGCCGTCAGGCGCAAGCGTGACCAGACTGAACGGACGCTTCTTTTCATCCTCGACGACCAGGAAGCGCCCGTCCGGCAGCTGCTGGATGGCGGATGGCTCATAGATGCCGGTCAGTGCCAAAAACATGAAAGCGTCATTCAGCGTCATGGCGGTCATTCCCCTCTGCAAATGATTTGTGTATCCGGGACTCAGTGCGGCAACCACATACGCCGCATCTCTATGATAGTCCACTGGAGCGCACGACCCCATTGACCCCATTCACAAGATTGCGGCCAAGCGGCCACGGCGGGACGCATCCATTCGACTTTTGCCCGCGGGGGCGGTAGCATCGCCGCCCATTTTTATCGGCCCGGTTTCAGGCCATCTCCCGCCCATGCCCGTTGAAACTCCCGCCCGCGCCTGCGGCATCGATTTCGGTACATCCAATTCCACGGCGGGCTGGCTGCGTCCTGGTCAGCCGCCCTTGCTGACACTGGAAGACGGCAAGGTCACCTTGCCCTCCGTGATCTTTTTCAATGCCGACGAAAACACCGTAAGTGTCGGCCGGGCCGGCCTCAACGAATATATGGAAGGCTACGAAGGCCGTCTGATGCGCGCCTTGAAGAGCCTCTTGGGCAGCAGCCTGATGGAAGGCAGAACCGAGGTTCAAGGGCGCTCGAAGACTTACATGGAATTGCTGGCCCAGTTCATCGCCGAACTCAAACACCGAGCCGAAGCGGCGGCGGATAGGTCTTTCGACCAGGCCGTATTCGGCCGGCCGGTGTTTTTCGTGGATGACGATACCGCGGCCGACCGCAAGGCCGAGGCGACCCTCGAAGCCATCGCCCGCGCCACCGGCTTCCGCGAGGTGAGTTTTCAGTACGAGCCCATCGCCGCGGCCTATCACTACGAACGCCAGATCGACCGCGAGGAACTGGTGCTGATCGCCGACATCGGCGGCGGCACCTCGGACTTTTCCCTGATCCGGCTCTCGCCACAACGGGCCAAGATCGCGGATCGGCGCGACGACCTGCTGGCCAACGGCGGCGTACACATAGGCGGCACCAACTTCGACCAGCAACTGAGTCTGGCCGGGGTCATGCCGCTGCTCGGCTATCGCAGCAAGCTCAAGCGTGGCCTGGAAATGCCCTCCAGCTACTACATGAACCTGGCCACCTGGCACACGATCAATCAAGCCTATACACGCCGGACTTGGGCCGACCTGCAGGAACTGTATCTGGACACCCAGGCACCTGAAGCCATGGACCGACTGTTCAAGCTGATCCGCGAACGCGCCGGCCATTGGCTGGCAATGCAAGTAGAGGAAGCCAAGATCGCCTTGTCCGCCGGCGATAGCGCCATCCTGCATCTGGATCGGCTGGCACCGGATCTGCGCCACACGCTGACCCGGATCGAGTTCGAACAGGCTTCGACGCAGTTGGTGGAGCGGATCGGGGCCACCCTGAGCGCTTTGCTGGCAAATGCCGGCGTGCATTGCGAGGCAGTGGATACGGTGTTTTTCACCGGCGGCGCCAGCGGCGTGCCGCTGCTGCGCGAACGCATTGCCGCCCTGCTGCCCCAGGCACGGCGTATAGAAGGCGACTTGTTCGGCAGCATCGGCGCAGGCCTCGCGGTAGAGGCGCAACGCCGCTTCGGCTGACGGCGCCAGCCGGCGACTGCTCCACGGCCATAGCTGCCGTTAACTGATTCACTTCCAAAGGTCCGCTTTTCGGATGACGGCGGACTAACTAATACTTTCCT
>JBQGEN010000002.1:0-3883 GCA_052039615.1 Sideroxyarcus sp.
GCGTCCGAGAATGTCCGGCGAGAGTGCGATCTCGAACGGCTGGTCGAGGAAGCGCACCCAGGTGCGTTCGAGGTCGAGATTGTCGGTGCCTTCCAGCACCTGGATCAGCACCATTTCGTCGGAGGTGCGGATCACCTGGCCGTTGCGCCGCCGCCCGCTGTGGTCGCGCACCACCACGCGGTCGCCCAGCGCCACGCCGGGCACGCCGCGCATGTACAGCAGTCCGCTGCGGGCGGCGGAGGCTAGACGGTATTCTTTATCGCTCATGGTTGAGTTCCCTCTCCCTGGCCCTCTCCCGAAAGCGGGAGAGGGGACGTGTGCGGCTTTCCATTTTTTGATGCATCGCGCTGCTCCCCTCTCCCGCTTGCGGGAGAGGGGCCGGGGGAGAGGGCAAGCGTACAGCGAATCGTCTCCAACACCCCCTCCAGATTCTTCATCACATCGTTGTTCCAGAAGCGCAGCACCGTATAACCCTGACTGCACAACCACGCATCCCGCCGCTGGTCATAGGTCGCCTGTTCGGCATGTTGACCGCCGTCGATCTCAATAATCATGCGATGTTCTTCGCATACAAAATCCACAATGTAGCGCCCCATGGGTTTTTGCCGTTTGAACTTCAGATCCATGAAACGATGCGCGCGCAGGTGATACCACAGGCGCTGCTCGGCTTCGGTCTGGTTGGTACGCAGGTTTTTTGCGTTGTTCAACGCCTGCTGCCCTCTCCCTAACCCTCTCCCGCTCGCGGGAGAGGGGATTGTGGGGGCTGTGTTTCGCGAGGAAGGGGACTCGTTACGTTCGGGGATCATTCCGCCCCCTTCCCGAGTTGCGCATATTCGCCGCGCAGGCGCTCGAACTCGCCGTCGGCGTGTGCGGCGAAGCTGCGCAGTTCATCCAGCTGGTCGTTGCTGTAGCCGCCTTTGAGGCGTTGCGCCTCGGCCAGCAGCGGCAGGCGCAGCAGCTCCTGCACCGGCACGCCGAATTCGAGCAGACTCGCTCCTTGCCGGTAGATGGAGAGCATCAGGTCGAGCAGGGCGAACTGCTTCTGCGGCGAGCAATAGCTGTCCACCGGGTCGAGCGCGCTCTGCTGCAGCACGCCTTCGCGGAACAGCGCCACGCCCTGCAGCGCCCAGCGCTGCTGCGGCGACAGTGCTTCCGGGCCGACCAGGTTGACGATGCGCGCCAGCTCTTCGGCCTGCGCCAGGATACCCAGCGCTTCCGCGCGGTGCGCTTCCCAGCGCGGATCGACATGTTCGGCCCACCAGCCGGCGCAGCTCGCCACATAGCCGGAGAAGCTCTCCACCCAGTCCACCGCGGGATAGTGGCGCGCGTCGGCGAGCTCCTTGGACAGCGCCCAGAACGTCTTGACGATCTCCTTGGTGTGGCCGGTGACCGGCTCGGAGAAGTCGCCGCCGGGCGGCGACACCGCGCCGATCAGCGTGATGGAGCCGTCACCGCCGGCCAGTGTCTGCACGCGTCCGGCGCGCTCGTAGAAGGCGGCGAGGCGCGAGGCGAGATAAGCGGGGTAGCCTTCCTCCACCGGCATCTGGCCCAGGCGTCCGGCCACCTCGCGCAGCGCTTCGGCCCAGCGGCTGGTGGAGTCGGCCACCATCACCACGTCGTAGCCTTGGTCGCGGTAATACTCGGCCAGCGTGACGCCCACATAGATCGACGCCTCGCGCGCCACCACCGGCATGTTGGAGGTGTTCGCCACCAGCAGCGTGCGCTCCATCAGCGAGCGCCCGGTGTTGGGGTCGGTGAGTTTGGGGAAACTTTCGAGGATGTCCACCAGTTCGTTGCCGCGCTCGCCGCAGCCGACGTAGATCACGATGTCGGCATCGGACCAGCGCGCGATCTGCTGCTGCACCATGGTCTTGCCCGCGCCGAACGGGCCGGGCACGGCGGCGCGACCGCCCTTCACCAGCGGGAAGAAGGTGTCGAGGATGCGCTGCCCGGTGAGCAGCGGCGCCACCGCATCGTCGCGGTTGCGGTAGGGGCGCGGCGTGCGCACCGGCCAGCGGTGGAACAGCCTTAGCTCCTCGATGGCGCCATGGCCGGTGCGGACGCGCGCCACCACGCTGTCCACCGTGATGTCGTTCGCGGAAATGATCTCCACCAGTTCGCCGCCCATGCCGGGCGGCACCAGGATGCGGTGCACGATCGCCGCGGTCTCCTGCACGCTGCCCAGAACCGCGCCGGATTCGACATGCGTTCCGGTCCTGAGCGCGGGATCGGGCTCGAAGCGCCACAGCTTGTCGCGGTCCAGCGGCGGGATGTGCGCGCCGCGCGGGATGTAGTCGCCGTGCTGCTTCGCGTGCTCCAGCAGCGGTCGCTGCACGCCGTCGAAGATGCCGCCCAGCAGCCCCGGCCCCAGTTCCACCGACAGCGGATAACCGAGCGCTTCGACCGGCTCGCCGGGACGCAGCGACTCGGTCGGCTCGTACACCTGCACCAGCGCGCGCGTGCCGTGGCGCGCGATGACTTCGCCGCTCAGGTTCAGGCGGCCGATCCTGACCTGCTCACCGGTGCGCACGTCTTCCAGTTCGACCGTGACCAGCGGCCCGTTGACCTCGACGACCTTACCCATTTTTTTCTTCTCCGGATTGCGGCATCAGCCGCTCGGCGAGCGCGCCCTGCAATGCCTCTTCCATCCTTTCCATGCGCCCCTCGAACGTGTTGTCGTAACGGATGGCGCGGTCCGCGCTGATGACCAGCACGCCGCCGATGCAGTCCAGCGGCTCGGGCGACAGCGCCAGTCGCTTGCCGGGCGCGGCCTCCCGCGCGTAGCGCTCCCATTCTCTTTGCAGGCGCTGCACGTCGCGGGCATTGAACTGTGCCACCAGTTCGTCGCGTTCGATCGCCTGCGCCGCTTCTCCTAGGTATCGCAGCAATAGCGGCAGATAGTGCGCCTCGTCCGCCGCCAGTGCGGACAGGCGCGCGGGGAGTTTTGCGAGCGCAGCGTCGGCCAGCTCGCGGCGCAGGCGGTCGAGTTCGGCGCGCAGATCGAGTTCTGCCGCCTGTATCTGCTGTTCATAGGCGCGTTCGGCGCGCACCTTGGCGACCAGCACTTCGCGTTCCTTCTCGATGTGCAGGCGTTGCCGGGTCTCGGCCAGTATGCGCTCGCGCGCCTGCTGGCCGCCGGCGAGGTGTTCCCCGGCCAGCTTGCTGGCGCGCTCGGCCAGCGCGGTTTCGAGGCCGGAGATGTCGTTCGGTTCGCTCATGCCTGTGCCTCCAGCGCGGCCGGCCCGAGCATGCTCTGCACCAGGCTTTCCACGCGCGAATGGTAATCGCCCGACAGATTGATCTCCGGGATCTCGGTGATCACGATGCGGCCGCCTTCGCGCTGCGCGCGCTGCAGGTGGCGGCCGGGATCGCGGGCCAGGCCCTGCTCGATGACGATCAGCGCGGACTGCTGCGTGCGCAGCAATTCCTGCAGCAGATCCTCGATGCTCTCGGGCGTGGGATCGGCATGGGGCTCGAAGCCGATCAGCGCGAACCCCTCCATCAGCGCGGCGCTGCCCAGCGCGATCATGCGCGCGGGTGCGAGGGTGCTTTGCGGAACAGTAGTCATTTATGACACCTCTGTAACTGAACATCCTTCCCCTTGGGTGCCCGTGCATCCAGTAACTCACCGTTCAACTCCCCTCGCCCGCTTGCGGGAGAGGGGCTGGGGGAGAGGGCAGCGCGGAGAGAAGGTCTGGTCATCAAGACGCCCCTCTCCCGAACCCTCTCCCGCAAGCGGGCGAGGGGACGCGAGCAGATACCTTGCCGCGCAGGGGAAAAGTAATCACGCGATCCTTCCCAACAGCAGAATGGTCACCACCAGGCCATAGATCGCGATCCCTTCCGCGAGTCCCAGATAGATCAGCGTGCGCCCGAACATCTC
>JBQGEN010000003.1:0-2996 GCA_052039615.1 Sideroxyarcus sp.
CCTCTCTCCGGCCCGGCCACCTCTTCGCCTGCAGGCATCACTTCGCGTCTTTTCATTATCTCCATGGCCTGCTCCTGTTCGTACAAAGCCCGAATCCGCTCTTTCTTCGCTTTTTCTAGACTCCCGCGTGTAGCCATCGACAATTCCTCCTAAACAAATTTTGGCTCTTCCAGTTTAAACGGGAAGAATAGTCACGAATGACACGAATAATCCGAATAGCACGAATTTTTATTGCATTATTCGTGCTATTCGTCCCATTCGTGTTATTCGTGTTTCCGTTTTTCCATTGAAGGCGGAAGAACACAAATTTTTAATTACCGCGTCTACAGCATCGCTTTCAAAAACCTCCCCGTGTACGACCCCTCCACCTTCGCCACCTCCTCAGGCGTGCCTTCAGCCAGGAGCAGGCCGCCTCCCACTCCGCCTTCGGGACCCAGGTCGATGACCCAATCTGCAGTTTTGATCAGATCCAGGTTGTGTTCGACCACGACGACGCTGTTGCCCGCCTCCACCAGACGCCGGAGGACCTGCAGCAGCCGGGCGGTATCGGCAAGGTGGAGCCCGGTCGTGGGTTCATCCAGCAGGTAGAGCGTGCGTCCGGTAGAACGGCGTCCAAGCTCCTTGGCCAGCTTCACGCGCTGGGCCTCGCCGCCAGAGAGGGTGGTGGCGGGTTGGCCGAGCTGCAGGTAGCCCAGGCCCACATCGGACAGGACCTGCAAGCGGGATGCCGCAGCGGGTACGTCCGAAAACAAATTCAGGGCTTCCTCCACGGTCATATCCAGCACCTGTGAGATATCGTAGCCACGATACTTGACCGCCAGCGTCTCCCGCTTGAAGCGGCGTCCGTGACAGGCAGGACAGCGCACTTCGACATCGGGCAGGAAGTGCATTTTAACGGTCAGTATGCCCGCGCCTTCGCAGCGTTCACAGCGCCCGCCGGGCACATTGAACGAAAAATGGCGCGCCGACACTTTATTCCTTTTTGCTTCGGGCGTGCCGGCAAAAGCCTCCCGGATGGGCGTGAATGTGTCCGAATATGTGGCCGCGTTCGAGCGTGGGATTCGCCCGATGTGAGCCTGGTCAATGGTGATGACCTTATCGATATGCTCCCAGCCGGTGATCTCGTCATGCTCGCCAGGTTGTTCGGCAGCCCCGTTCAGGCGTTGGCGTGCGGCGAGGTCGAGGATATCGAAGATCAGTGAAGACTTGCCGGACCCTGAAACACCGGTCACCGCCACCAGCAGGCCAAGCGGAATGCGCACCGTCAGGTTTTGCAGGTTGAACTGGCGCGCCCCGCGAATGTTCAGGGCTCGGTGGTTCGGCTTGCGGCGCTGTTCGGGAACCGGCAGGGTCATCGTCCTGGCGATAAACGCACCGGTTAGAGACTCTGTTCTTCTGGAAACTTCGTCGGGCGTGCCTGCGGCAATGATCTGTCCGCCATGTTTACCCGCGCCGGGGCCTACATCGATAAGATAATCGGCGGCTTTGATCAGCTCGAGGTCATGTTCCACCACCAGCACCGTGTTGTCCAGATCGCGCAGGCGGCGCAGGACGTTGATCAGGCGCCGGGTATCGCGCTGGTGCAGGCCAATCGTCGGCTCGTCAAGGACATACAGCACGCCGGTCAGACCAGACCCGAGCAGGGCGGCCAATCTCAGCCGTTGGGCCTCCCCTGCGGAGAGAGTCGGAGAGGAGCGTTCGAGACTCAGATAGCCCACCCCCACTTCGAGCAGGCGCGCGACGCGTTCGTACAGGTCATCCAGAATGGGCCGGGCAATCAGCATTTCGTCCGGGGTGAAATGCGGCGGAAGGCTTTTGAGCCAGCTGGCAAGGTCGTTGAGCGACATCTGCGAAACGGTGATGATGGAATCGCCTGCCACTTTCACAGCGCGGCTTTCGGGGCGCAGGCGCGTGCCTTCGCAGTCCGAACAGGGCTGGGTGGTAAAGAATTGGTCCAGCTTCTCCAGGTAGGCTGCGTTGGTGGCGTGCTCGTCGTAGCGGCGCTGCAGGTTAGTGACCACGCCTTCGAAACGACCCTGGGCGTTGGTGGCAGGCGGCTTGACGTCCGGGAAGTGGCGGCGGAACTGCGGGCTCTCCGTGCCGTACAGGAACAGGTCGCGTTCGACCGGCGTGTAATCTTTGATCGCTTTGGAGGAGTCAAATTGAAACCCATAGTAGGCGCCGGTGTTGTGCAGGATCTGACTGTAGTAATTAACGTGGAAATCAATCCAGCCGCTCACCGCGTTTTCGGAGATGCTTTTGCTTTCATCAATCAGACGGCTGACGATAGTCTGCCGCACCACACCCAGGCCGGTGCAGGTGGGACAGGCGCCTTCCGGCTTGTTGAACGAAAAATTGGCCATACCCAATTCCGGCACCTCCGCGCCGCAGTGCGGGCAGGGGTACGTCCCGCCCGGGCTTTCGTCGGATTCGTCCTGCCAGTCTTCGGTGGAGGTATCGTAAGTGGGCGGCGGCACATCCTTCCCACAGTTGGGGCAGGGGCGGTGACCCAGGCGGGCATATAGAACTCTCAGGTAAGTAAATACTTCGGTGGCTGTGCCAACCGTCGATCGGGGGCTGTGATTGGTCAGGTGCTGGTCCACGCTGATCGATGGGGATAGGCCGGTGATGGAGTCTACCGGCGGTTTGGTCACACCCCAGGTGACCAGGCCGAGCGACTCCATGTACTGGCGCTGACCCTCTTTGTGCAGGATGTCGAAAGCGAGCGTAGATTTCCCCGAACCTGACAGACCGGTGAGGACCACAAGTTTGTTCTTTGGGATTTCAAGGGTTACATTTTTGAGGTTGTGCAGGCGGGCATTGCGTAGGGTAATGGTGGGGTTCATAAACTCTCCAATCAGGTTTAGCACGTCCCGGTGCTTTATCCTAATTATACAACCCTGGTGGGCAAATGGAGGGTTTGGCCGGCGGGCGGCTACTTCTGCATCATCTCGCTCAGCTTCTCAAGGATCGCATGGGCGCGCCGTTCCTGGTGG
>JBQGEN010000004.1:0-11890 GCA_052039615.1 Sideroxyarcus sp.
AGATCTGCGCGCCGCCGAAGTGCTCCGACAGGCGTTTGGCGTGATATACCGGGCTGGGACGACCGACATAGTGTTTAAGTTCGTAGGCAAACTCGGCCTTGAATTCGGGATCGTCGCGGAAGCGCAGGTACTGCTGGCGCAACTCTTCCACCGCGGGGATGAGCGTCTCGGCCATGTAGATACCGCCAAACTGGCCGAAGTGGCCGGATGAATCAGGAAAGTTGTACGTCAATCTGTTTAACCTCGTTGATGAACGCGGCGACCTTCGCCGCATCCTTGATTCCTTTTGCCGCCTCCACGCCGCTGGACACGTCCACCGCGTACGGCCGCACCTGCCGGATCGCCGCCGCCACATTGCCCGCATGTAAACCGCCGGAAAGTATCACCGGCAACGGCAAATCATGTGGAATCAGTGCCCAATCGAACGACTCGCCCGTGCCGCCCTGCATGCCTTCGACAAAGGCATCGAGCAATAAACCCTGTGCGCTGGCGTAGCGGGATGCGCATTGTACCAAATCCACCCCCGCCCTGACCCGGATCGCCTTGAGATAAGGCCGCCCGAACTGCGCACAGAACTGCGGCGCCTCCTCGCCATGGAACTGCAGCACGTCCAGCGGCACTTTTGCCAGAACTTCGCGCACGTAGTCGGCAGTTGGGTTTACGAACAGCCCCACCACCGTGACGAACGGAGGAGCGGAATGCGCCAACTGCGCTGCTTGCTGCACACTGACGTGGCGCGGGCTTTTCTCATAGAACACAAGGCCGATAGCGTCCGCGCCAAAGCTCGCAGCAACACGCAGGTCTTGCTCGCGCGTGATGCCGCAGATCTTTATCCTTGTTCTGGCGGTTTGGGTCATCTGGCTGGCTTGGTTCAAATACGGGGTGGCATTGTACCCTGCGGCAGCTGCCATTTAGGGTCGTAGGTGATATGGCGCAGGTACAGGCCGTCCGGCGAGAAAGTCGGCGCGGCGAACTTGCGGTCCGCACCTTCCAGCACTTCGCACACCCAGTGCGGCGGGTGCTTGCCCTTGCCGACATACAGCAGGCAGCCGAGGATGTTGCGCACCATGTGGTGCAGGAAGGCGTTGGCGGTCAGATCGAAGATGATGGTGTCGCCCTGTTGCCGGATATCGAGCTGCGCCAGATTCTTCACCGGCGACTTGGCCTGGCATTGCGAAGAGCGGAAGGCGCTGAAATCGTGTTCGCCGAGCAGGTGTCGGGCTGCCTCACGCATCGCTGCGACATCCAGCGGCAGGTGGAACCAGCCGACCTTGCCGTGGTGCACGGCGCTGCGCGATGGCCGGTTTACGAGCACATACTGATAACTGCGTGCCTGCGCCGAGAAGCGCGCATGGAACTCGTCGGTAACAGGATGCGCCCACAGCACGGCGATGTCTTCCGGCAGCAGGGCGTTCGTGCCGCGCACCCACGCGGTGAGCGGCCGGTCGATGCCGGTATCGAAATGCACCACCTGCTCCAGGGCATGCACGCCGGTATCGGTGCGCCCCGCGGCAAGGATGGCGATGCTCTCGCCCGCGATGCCGCTCAGCGCCGTTTGCAGCGCATCCTGCACGTTGGGCACATCCGGCTGGCTCTGCCAGCCGTTGTAACCGCTGCCGTCGTATTCCACGCCGAGCGCGATCCTCATTGCCACGCTCCTACCGCCAGCGCGACACCCGCGACCAGCAGCGACACATCCAGCAATCCATAAGGCTGCCGCTGCAGCTCGATATGTGCCGTTCCCGATTTTCCTGTTCGCAGAGCCTGTTCGATCGTCGTACGCCAGTCGCTCGCGGTATCGCGCATGGCGGTCTCTGCGTATTCCAGCGTCAGTGCCAGGCGCACGGCGAAACGCTCGCGGGACAGGCCAATAAAACGCAAAGGAAAGGCCAGGCTGTATAGCCCGCCGATGAGCCGTTCAAGCGATAGCGATGTGAGCAAGACAGCCAGTCCCGCGAGCGCGCACAGCAGACGCCCCAGTTGCAGTGTGCCGTCCAGCAAGCCTTCGCGGGTGGGCGAAAGTCTGCCAAGGGAATCCCACACCGCCACACCGGGAGTGGCATAGGCATAGATCAGCAGCAGCGAAAACGCGATCCAGCGCGTGCGCCGCAACAACCCCTTGAACTGCGCCGACCCCAGCCACAGCGCAACTCCGCAGCACAGCACGCCCATGGTCAACAAGACCAGGGTTTGCCAGCGTTGCGCCAGCAACACCAGCAGTATCCATGACAGTATTTGTACGGTCGGGTGTATGGGTCTCATGTGCTCACCAAATAAAAACGGCAGCCTGTGCAACCGGCTGCCGTTCGTTCCGCTGCTGCGACTTACAGCTGTTGCAGCAGGGTTTGCGCGGTCGCGCGCTGCTGCTCGTCGCCATCGCGCATCACCTCGTCCAGTATCTCGCGCGCGCCGGATACATCGCCCATTTCCTGATAGGCCTTGGCCAGATCGAGTTTGGTGGCGACTTCATGCCAATGTTCGTCCCTGGATTCAGTCGCAGCCGGCTCGGCAGGCGCCTTGCTGCTATCCAGATTCAGGCTGATCTCGCCCAAGCCGATGTCGGGAGTGGGAATAGCTGGCTTGGCCGCGGGCTGCAGGCTTTCCATCGGGAAATCCAGGGTGAATGTCATGCCCTGGTCCTCCGCCGGTATTGCAGCCGCCTCCACCGGGGCCGCAATACCGGGATGGGTCGCAGTCACGTCGAACACCAAGTCGTCCATGTTCAGCGATGTCGATTCGTCAGCAGCGTTAGTTGCTGCCACGACTCCTCCCGGATTGGTCCCGGTCACATCGAAATCCATAGGTGTGGACTGCGCCACCCGCAACTCCTCCGACGACAGGATGGATGTCTTTTCCTGCGACGGCGTTTCAAACACGACCGTACTCTGGCTGCTGAAAGCGGCAGGTGCGGGAGTTCCGAAGCCCAGATCGAAATCCACCGCCGGAGCGCCGGCCCCAGCCTTGGCTTCCGCCGCCGGCGCTGCGCCGGCATCGCCGCCGTATAGCGGGTTGCCGGGTTCCAGCTCGCGCCCCATCTTGGCGGCCTGCTCCCAGGCAGATTCGTCGCCGGACTCCTTGATCTCGCGGGCATAGCTGTAGAAGGAATTGGTGTCCTTGCGACTGACATAGATGGACAACAATTTGAGTTTGACCGGAATATTGTTCGGGGTCTTTTTCAGCGCTTCTTTCAGCACTTCTTCTGCCTGCGCATCGCGCCCGAAGGTCAGGAACAGATCGGCTTCGCCGATGGGATCGACTTCTTCCACGTCCGCACCAGCCGGAGTCGCTGCTACAGCCGGCTCAGGCGTGCGGGTGAAATCCCCGGTCTCGGGCGAAGGAACAACCGGCGCAGCGATGCGGCCGGTAGAACTGGCTTCCTCCTCTTTCCCGGCTGGAGTCTTTTTCTGCTTGGCGCCCTGCTTGCCGCGACGGGCAACCATGAACCCCAGCCCGCCCAAACCCAGCAACAACACCGCCCCGCCGGCAAGATAGAGCGGCTCGCCCAGCAGTTGTTCGACCAGGGAGGGCTGCTCGACGACTACAGGTGGCGGCGCAAGCTTGCGCGCCGCCACCTTGGGCTTGGCTTCTGCCACGCTGCTTGCCGCCTGCGGAGCAGAGGCTGGCGTCATCGCGACTGCACCAGCCGGGGCGGATGCAACAGCAGATTCTTTCTTCAACTCTTCCAGACGCTGCATGTCCTTGATATTCTTTTCCAGGATCGCGCTACGTTCCTGTGCTTCCTTCAGGGCTTGCGCTCCGGCGATAGCCTCTTCTTCCTTGGCCATGGCCTGCTCTTGCGGCGTCGCCTTGCCGCCACCTACCGCCTTGTCGCCTGGCGCTTCGCCCTTGGAAAGTTTCAGCACCTCCTTGGCGGGCTCCTTGGTGGACAAGGCCTGGTCGGTCACCGCAGCGCTGATCTTGCCGGTCGCTTCCTGCCTGTCCGCGCGCTCTATCGCTGCAGGACGAACCGCCGCCAGTTTCCGGCGATAGGCATTCCAGTCGGCGGCCTGGGCACGGATCTCTTCCTTCGCATCTTCCTGCGGCAACATCCGGAGCGCATCGTCACTCGGAACCCTGAGTATCTTGCCCGCCCTGATGCGGTTCATGTTATTACCATCAAATACGCCGGCATTCTCGCGATACAGCGCGACCAGCATGCGCTCCAGACTGACATCGGCGGGCTTGATCCGGGCTGCGATCTTGCCCAGCGTGTCCCCTCGCTGCACAAGGATAGGCGGGGTAGCGAGAATCGGCGTTTCGGCGATCGCCTCTTCCTTGCTCAACGCCTCCTGCGCCACAGGCGCCACCTCGGAAGAGACGCTCTCCGTCGGTGCTTGCTCCGTCGGTGCTTGCTCTGCCGTAGCGACCTCCCCGCCGGGCACGTCACTCTCGGCGAGCGGAGTCGCGGCAGCTGCGGCCTCAACCAGTGGTTCGGCGGCCTCGGCAGCGGGCATGGCTTGCGGCGCCGAAGCTGGCTCAGCAAAAACAGGTTCGATAGGCTTTATCTCTTCCGCCTTGGGCTGTTCCGGCTGGTAACCCACGGGGTCGAGCAGAAAGGTGTACTCGCGCAACAGTTTGCCCGAAGGCCAGACCAATTCGACCAGCAGGGTGACGAACGGCTCGTTCACCGGGCGACTGGAAGTCAATCTGACATAAGCATCACCGTTGGCACGGTGCTCAATCTGGAATGTGATTTTTGGCAGGGTGTAGGGATAATCGAGCCCGGTGTTTTTGTAGGCGTCGGCTGAAGCGAGTCTGGCGGTCAGCGTCGATTTATCGATCTTGTCCACCGAGACCAGGTCGATCTCTGCCTTGAGCGGCTGCCCCAGCGCCGAGGTAACGTTGATACCACCCAACCCTGCAGCACAGGCGATACCCGACCAAACCAGGCAGGCTATATAAACAGACGCTTTCAGACATGATTTCAGCACGCCGCCACCCTTTAATTTTCCCACACGTTATTCAGATTAACATCATGGGGTTAGTGATGCAAGCTCACATTCCCCTTAAGTTCCCGCGTTAACCACCAGTTAAAAACCGGATTTAGTTCGCCGACTACTTGTCCAGCAAGATGCGCAACATGCGCCGCAACGGCTCTGCCGCGCCCCACAGCAGTTGGTCGCCACAAACGAAGGCGCTGACATACTCGGACCCCAGTTCCATCTTGCGCACACGACCCACGGCGATGTCCAGTTTGCCGGTCACGGCGGTCGGCGTCAGTTCACGTACCGAAATCTCGCGCTGGTTGGGGACAAACTTCACCCAAGGATTGCCGCCCTTGATGAGCGCTTCGATCTCCGCCAGCGGCATATCCTTCTTCAGTTTGAGCGTCAGCGCCAGACTGTGGCAGCGCATTGCGCCGATGCGCACGCACAGGCCGTCCACCGGAATGCGCTGCTCCGTACCCAGGATCTTGTTGACCTCGGCGCAGCCTTTCCACTCCTCCTTGGACTGGCCGTTGTCGAGCTGCTTGTCGATCCACGGGATCAGGCTGCCCGCCAGCGGTGCACCGAAATGCTCGGTCGGCATGTCGGCCGAGCGCATCTTCTCCGTCAGGCGGCGATCTATCTCCAGAATGGCCGATTTAGGGTCGGCCAGCAGGTCGGCCACCGAGTTGTAGGCCACGCCCATCTGGTTCAGCAATTCGCGCATGTTCTGCGCGCCCGCGCCGGACGCCGCCTGGTAGGTCATGGATGACACCCACTCCACCAGCCCGGCATGGAACAGTCCGCCCAGCCCCATCAGCAAGATGCTGTTGGTGCAGTTGCCGCCGATGAAGTTCTTGCCGCCGTTCGCCAGCGACTTCTTGATCAGGTCGAGATTGACCGGATCGAGGATGATGACCGCATTGTCTTCCATGCGCAGCGTGGAGGCCGCGTCGATCCAGTAGCCGTTCCAGCCGGCCGCACGCAATTTTGGGAATATCTCGGTGGTGTAGTCGCCCCCCTGACAGGAGATGATGGCGTCCATCGCCTTCAGTTCGTTCAGGTCGTGCGCATCCTTCAGCGGCACGCCCTTGCCCTCGGCAGGCGCAGCACCACCCACATTGGAGGTGGTGAAGAACACGGCGTCGATGAGATCGAAATCCTTTTCTTCGCGCATGCGCTGCATGAGCACCGAGCCCACCATACCGCGCCAACCGATCAGACCTACTTTCATGATTCTTCCTTGTGATTAAAGGGCTGCGACGACCGCATCGCCCATCGCCGCACAGCCAACCTTCTGCTTGCCGTCTTCATAGATGTCGCCCGTGCGCACACCTTGCTGCAGCACCTTGCGCACCGCGCCTTCGATGCGCTGCGCGATGTCGGCGCGACCGAAGGTGTATTGCATCATCATCGCCACCGACAGGATGGTCGCCAAGGGATTGGCGACATCCTTGCCCGCGATGTCGGGTGCGGAGCCGTGGCACGGCTCGTACAGCCCCTTGTTGTTGGCATCCAGCGACGCCGACGGCAGCATACCGATGGAGCCCGTCAGCATCGATGCCTCGTCCGACAGGATATCGCCGAAGATGTTCCCGGTGAGGATGACATCGAACTGCTTGGGCGCACGCACCAGTTGCATCGCCGCGTTGTCCACCTACATGTGCGACAGCGCGACTTGCGGATATTCCTTCGCCACTTCGGTCACGATCTCGCGCCAGAACATGCTGGTATCGAGCACGTTAGCCTTGTCCACCGAACACAGCTTTTTGTTGCGCTTCATCGCGATCTGGAAGCCGACATGCGCCACGCGGCGCACTTCCGACTCGCTGTAGTGCATGGTATCGAAGCCCTGGCGCTCGCCGTTGTCCAGCGTGCGGATGCCGCGCGGCTGGCCGAAATAGATGTCGCCGGTCAGTTCGCGCAGGATCATGATGTCCAGCCCGGACACGATGTCCGAACGCAGCGTCGAGGCGTTCACCAGTTCCGGATAGACCATGGCCGGGCGCAGGTTGGCGAACAAGCCCAGCCCCTTGCGGATGCGCAGCAGGCCTTGCTCCGGGCGCATCGGGCGCGGCAGGTTGTCGTACTGATAGCCGCCCACGGCGCCAAGCAGCACCGCGTCGGATTCCTTGGACAGCTTCAGCGTCGCTTCCGGCAGCGGATCCTTCGCTGCGTCGTAGCCGGCGCCGCCGATATGCGCATGCTCCAGCTCGATCTTCAGGCCGTCGCTGCGCAACGCCTCCAATACCTTCACCGCTTGCGCGACGATCTCCGGTCCGATGCCGTCACCCGGCAATACTGCAATCTTCATCTCTTCTTCCAATCAAATTTACAGAATTACGCGAACAGCCACGGCTGCGCCGCGCGGTGCCTCGCCTCGAACGCCTTGATCTCGTCCACATGCTGCAAGGTGAGCCCGCTATCGTCCAGGCCGTTCAACAGGCAATGCTTGCGGAACGCATCCACCTCGAACGGATATACCGTGCCGTCCGGCGCGGCGATGGTCTGCTGCTCCAGGTCCACTTTCAGCTTGTAGCCAACGTTGGCTTCCACCGCCTTGAACAGAGCATCGACCTTGTCCGCAGCCAGTTTGATCGGCAGCAAGCCGTTCTTGAAGCAGTTGTTGAAGAAGATGTCGGCAAAGCTCGGCGCGATGATCACGCGGAAGCCATAGTCTTCCAGTGCCCACGGCGCATGCTCGCGCGAAGAACCGCAGCCGAAGTTCTCGCGCGCCAGCAGGATCTGCGCGCCCTGGTAGCGCGGCTGGTTCAGCACGAAGTCCTTGTTCAACGAACGCTTGCTGTTGTCCATGCCCGGCTCGCCATGGTCGAGATAACGCCACTCATCGAACGCGTTAGGGCCGAAGCCGGAACGTTTGATCGACTTCAGGAACTGCTTGGGAATAATGGCGTCGGTATCCACGTTGGCTCTATCCAACGGCACGACCAATCCATCCAGTAATGAAAACTTACGCATCACTCACTCGCCTTCTCTAATTTCTCGCCGCCTTTTTGCAGCTGCTTGCCGACCCACTCGCCGGCCTTCTTGATACCCTTGACGGTGGCTTCGCCGCCCTTCTTGAGTCCGCGCCCGGTGGCGTCAACGCCCTTCTCCACGGTCTCGCCGGCTTTCTTGGCGACACTCTTCCCTTCAGTCTTTTCCCCGGCCTTGTCTTCAGCCAGCGCACCCTGCGCCATCGTCAACAGCACCAGTAGCATGAGGACACGTTTCATCGTTCATTCCTTGCTCACGTCGACGAAATGTCCCGCGATCGCCGCAGCCGCAGCCATCTCCGGACTCACCAGATGCGTGCGTCCACCCTGGCCCTGCCGCCCCTCGAAGTTTCGGTTGGATGTGGCCGCGCAACGCTCGCCCGGCGCCAGCCGGTCATCGTTCATCGCCAAGCACATGGAGCAGCCCGGATCGCGCCACTCGAAACCCGCTGCGATGAATATCTGGTCCAAGCCTTCTTTTTCTGCTTGCGCCTTCACCAAGCCGGACCCGGGCACCACCATCGCCAGCTTCACGTTGGCCGCGACCTTCCTGCCCTTGGCCACCGCCGCCGCCGCGCGCATATCTTCGATGCGCCCGTTGGTACAGGAACCGATGAATACCTTGTCGATCTTGATCTCGGTGATAGGGGTGTTCGCCTGCAGCCCCATGTAGTGCAGGGCGCGCTCCCAGTCGCTGCGCTTCACCGCATCGGGCGCAGAGGCGGGATCGGGCACGCGCCCGTCCACCGCCACCACCATCTCCGGCGACGTACCCCAAGTCACTTGCGGCTTGATCTGCGCGGCATCCAGCTCCACCATCGCATCGAATTTCGCGCCGGCATCGCTGTGCAGGGTCCTCCAGTAGGCCACGGCCTTGTCCCAATTCTCGCCCTGCGGCGCGAACGGGCGGCCCTTCACGTAATCGATGGTGACGTCGTCAGCCGCAACCATGCCGGCGCGCGCGCCCGCCTCGATCGCCATGTTGCACAGTGTCATGCGGCCTTCCATGCTCAAGCCGCGGATCGCGCTGCCTGCGAACTCGATGGCGTAGCCGGTACCGCCCGCGGTGCCGATCCTGCCGATCACCGCCAGCGCGATGTCCTTGGCCGTCACGCCGCGTCCCAGCGCGCCTTCGACCTTCACCAACATGGACTTGGATTTCTTCGCCACCAGGCACTGCGTCGCCATCACATGCTCGACCTCGGAAGTGCCGATGCCGTGCGCCAACGCCGCGAACGCACCGTGTGTGCTGGTGTGCGAATCGCCGCACACCACAGTCATGCCGGGCAAGGTCGCGCCCTGCTCCGGGCCGATGACGTGCACGATGCCCTGGCGCATGTCGTTCATTTTGAATTCGGTGATACCGAACTCGGCGCAATTGGCATCCAGCGTCTCCACTTGCAGGCGCGAGATCGGGTCGGCGATGCCCGCCGCGCGGTTGGTGGTCGGCACGTTGTGATCCGGCACCGCCAGCATCGACGCGGTGCGCCAAGGCTTGCGATGGGCCAGCTTCAGACCCTCGAACGCCTGCGGGCTGGTGACTTCATGCACCAGTTGCCGGTCGATATAGATCAGCGCGGTGCCGTCGGCATCCTGCCGCACTACGTGAGAATCCCAGAGTTTGTCGTATAAGGTTTTTGCGCTCATTGCTGTTCCCGTTAGAGCGCGCGATTATGCCACAGCCGACCCGCTCTTCGCCACGCGCCGCACTTTCCACCACATCAGCAAGAGTCCCAACAGCGCCATGCCCGCGCTAAAGGTATACAGGGCGGAAGCGCCCCAGTGCTGCCAGATCGGGCCGCTCGCCAGTCCGCCCAGCATGCCGCCCGCGCCATAGGTGACGCTGCCGAACAGGGCTTGCCCCTTGGATTGATGCCTCCCCTGGAAGAACTGGTGCACCAGCCCCACCGAGGCTGCGTGATACGAACCGAAGGTGAGCGCATGCAGCACTTGTGCGAACAGCAGCAGTATGGCGACATCCACCGCCCAGCCGATGAGCAGGAAGCGCAGCACGGCAGCGGCAAAGCTGGCCAGCAGGATGCGCGTAAAGCCGAAACGCCGCACCAGCGCAGGCATCAGGAAGAACACGCCGATCTCGCAAATCACCCCAAGCGCCCACAACCCGCCCACCGCGCTCTTGGCGTAGCCGTGTTCGACCAGATAGATGGAATAGAAGGTGTAGTAAGGCCCGTGGGCCACCGACATCAGGAAGCACGCGCCGAACAGGGCCAGCACGCGCGGCTGCAGCACGATCTGGCGTATCGGCTGCTGGTCGGTGTGATGCGCCAGCACCTCGGTCTTCGGTATCTGGCGCGAAAAGATCAGGATGCCGATCTCACACACCAGCCCCGCCCACAGCAGCCAGGCGATGGCGATATAGTCGAAGGCATAGCCCAAGCCCACCACCGAGACGATGAAGCCAATGGAACCCCAGGAGCGGATACGCCCGTAATGCGCCGTGTTCTTGCCCAGATAGCTGAGCGTAGTCGCCTCCACCAGCGGCATCGAGGCGCTCCAGAAGAAGCTCATCAGCGCCAGCACGAGGAACAAGCCCCAGAAACTGGTGGTGGCGAACACGCCGAGATAGAACAGCGCACTCAGGCTCGCTGCCACCTGCACCACCAGCAGCCTTTTCCCGGTGTAATCCGCCAGCCAGCCCCAGATGTTGGGTGCGACCATGCGCATCACCGGCTGGATCGACATCAGAATGGCGATCTCGATGGCATCGAAATGGATGGATTGCAGATACAGGCTCCAGTAGGGCGAAAACATCCCCACGAAGGCGTAATAGAAGAAGTAGAAACCGGCGATGCGCCAGTGGTAGTTCTTGGAGGCGGACATAGAGGCAAGACTCAGGAACGGCGCGCATTATCGCATGCCGGAATTATTTTTCGCTTTGGCTCTTGAAATCCAAAACCCTGCCCCAATTAGGCAAAAATCGAAAACAGGAGGCAGCATGGAACAGAACGAGAGCACCGCAAAGAATGAGCAACCACAGGCAGTCCCAACCACCGAGACTTCGGCAGACAGCACGCCCAGCATGGAGGAGATGCTGAAGGAGGCCGAGCGCAAGGCGCAGGAACACTACGACGCCTGGATGTACGCCAAGGCCGAGAGCGAGAACATTCGCCGCCGCGCCGCCGAGGACGTGAGTAAGGCGCAGAAGTTCGCCGTGGAGCGCTTCTCCAACGAGATGCTGGCGGTGAAAGACAGCCTGGAAGCCGGCATGGCCGTGCAGACCGAGAACATCGAAAGCTTCAAGAGCGGCATGGAACTGACGCTGAAGCAGCTTTCCAGCGTATTCGAGAAGTTCAACATCGTCGAAATCAACCCGGTAGGCGAGAAACTCGACCCGCACAAGCACCAGGCCATCGGCATGATCGACAGCGACCAGCCGGCCAACACTGTGGTCAGCGTGATGCAAAAGGGTTATTCCCTGAACGACCGCGTGCTGCGCCCCGCGCTGGTGATGGTGGCAAAGGCGAAGGAATAAGCACTTGAAATATCGAAGGCCGCCCTAACCTTGGGTGGCAAGGCAGCAACAGTATTCAACCAATTCAAGCATTCAACTGAAAGGAAAGCATCATGGGAAAAATCATCGGTATCGACCTGGGCACGACCAACTCCTGCGTGGCCATCATGGAGAACGGCAAGACCAAGGTGATCGAGAATGCCGAAGGCGCTCGCACCACCCCGTCCATCATCGCCTACATGGAAGACGGTGAAGTGCTGGTGGGCGCGCCCGCCAAGCGCCAGGCCGTGACCAATCCCAAGAACACCCTGTACGGCGTGAAGCGCCTGATCGGCCGTCGCTTTGAAGAGCCGATGGTGCAGAAAGACATCAACATGGTCCCCTACTCCATCGTCAAGGCCAAGAACGGCGACGCATGGGTGAAGGTGCGCGACAAGGAAATCTCTGCACCGGAAGTTTCCGCGCAGGTGCTGATGAAGATGAAGAAGACCGCCGAG
>JBQGEN010000005.1:0-1773 GCA_052039615.1 Sideroxyarcus sp.
TCCAGAAGGATCTCGCAAGATCCAACGCAGCATGGGCGCCGGTGCCTTCCATCGTGTTTAGCCACAATGGCTTCGATGCACAAGGAAATGTTGTCGACAAGGTTGCCGCCCGGCAGTCCGTTAAGGATCTGTCCAAGGCTCTCCAACGCTATAAGGCGTCCATCAAGAGTTTAAGAGCGCTCCTTCGTCAATACAGTATGGATTGATAAAATTTAGGGACGTAAGACCTGGCACTGGATGAAATGTGCCAGGTGTATTTCCTCCAACGAGCAAAACAGCGAATAAAAAGGTGCATGCAACTCGAGATGCACCCAACCAGGCGCACGAGAAAAGAGAGTTAAGACCTGCGGCAAGCGAGACATTCCTGTTTTTCTCACAGGGGGTCAACAGACGGTGCGCTCCGTGATGAATACACGCTATGATAGCGCTGCGATGATTCGCTCAAAGAGCGTGTCCCAGGGTCGTGCCGGTAAGGCCGGCAATCCATACCGCTCCG
Source organism: Sideroxyarcus sp. (assembly GCA_052039615.1). GTDB lineage: Bacteria > Pseudomonadota > Gammaproteobacteria > Burkholderiales > Gallionellaceae > Sideroxyarcus. The sequence continues at coordinate 497 of JBQGEN010000005.1, forward strand.
CTTGCTGTTTGAGCCACTGCCCATACAGCCAACTCACCCGGGCGCGGGTGCTCTGTAGGCCGCCCTCCGGTTCGCGCTGTAAGAAGTTCGTGAGCAGCTGCCGCTCATCCGCTTCATACAGGAAAATCGCACGCACGCGCTCGTCATTCGCCAGACCTGCAAAGCTCTTTTGCGCAGCGAGGGACGGATGAATAAAATCTCCCTCTAATACCACCGCTGTCTGGGACTCAAGATGATTGGCAATGACGGCTTCGAGCCCCACTGCCATCACCTGGCCAACTGCAAGCCCTTGTTCCATGATCTCCGTTGCAGAAAGTTGGTCGGGTGCCGGGTGCGTGCGCCAAAAATGGAGGACCGGCTGCTGCTGCGGGGTGGTCATCCGTTCCAGCAACACCTGGAAATCATCGATTTCCGTAATCCCAATCCGGAAATACTGAGCCAGGCGGTAACTGACAGCCGTTTTTCCGCTCCCGGACGGTCCCCCTAATAGCAGAACTTGCCAGCGCCGCGCAGCTCTCAGGTCAGCCATCTTTTTTCCTCCGAATCACGTGCTTGGTCAACCCCACAGGAGCAGAGTAGGTATTGGGCATTCTACGCCAATGCAGCCTGCAACAGGGTTTGGATCTACCGATGTCATTTGCTGATCATATCACCTGGGCACCCTTTTTCCGGCTCTATAGTCTCCGCTTGGCGTGGGTTTTCGCTTGCCTTCTTCGGATGATACCAGCCACTCTGTCTGGACAAGGAGTTTGCGTATTCCGCGTTCGCAAGTCACACCTTTGGCGTTATCGTTAATCCTCCCCGTCTTCGACTTCTACCCTGCATAAGGTTGAAACTCATAAACCTTGACCAATCCGCTGAAGCATCCAATCCGTATAGTTATCTAGACAGCCGCGCGGCGGTTGTAAAGATTCTTATGAGGAGATGGAGGTAGAGCATGATCAGAACTGTTCCTTTTTGGCGCACTACCAGGATCACGGCGGTGATCCTCGTGGTGTTGGTATCGTTGTTCGGCACCTCAACCGCTTTGGCTGCCCAAGACCGTAAACCACCGACCAAGCCCACCAACCTGCGCGTGGCGTCATTGACGCCGCACAACGTGACACTGGCCTGGAACCCAACCACTGATGACTCATGAACCTTTTCCTACAAGCTGTTTGTGAGCTGGGGCTCCACTTACACGGTGCCCCAGACGCAAACGACCTTCACTGTGCTGGGTCTGGTCCCAGCCAATACCTACTCGTTCTATGTCTACGCCGTCGATGGGTCGGGTAATG
>JBQGEN010000006.1:0-2507 GCA_052039615.1 Sideroxyarcus sp.
AGGTCGTTCTCGAAGAACAGCCTGAGGTCGTTCACACCGTAGCGCAGCATGGCCAGACGCTCCACGCCCATGCCGAAGGCGAAACCGATGTATTTCTCGCTGTCGATGCCGACATGCTTGAGCACATTGGGGTGCACCATGCCGCAGCCGCCGATCTCCAGCCAGCCGCCCTTCCAGCTCATGTCCATCTCGGCCGACGGTTCGGTGAACGGAAAGAACGAGGGACGGAAGCGCACCTGCATGTCTTCGGTCTCGAAGTAGTTTTGCAGGAAGTCGGCGATTACACCTTTCAGGTCGGCGAAGCTGACCTTTTCGCCCACCCACAGGCCTTCGACCTGATGGAACATCGGCGAATGGGTGGCATCGGAATCCACGCGGTACACGCGCCCCGGCGCGATGATGCGGATGTCCGGCATCGCCTCCAGATGCTTGTACTTCGCCATGTGCGCCTGCATGTAGCGGATCTGGATCGGCGAGGTATGCGTACGCAGCACATGCTGCTCGTCGATATAGAAGGTGTCGTGCATGGCGCGCGCCGGATGGTCGGCGGGAATATTCAGCGCGGTGAAGTTATAAAAATCGTTCTCGATCTCCGGGCCTTCCGCGACGGCGTAGCCGATGGAATGGAACAGGGTCTCGATGCGCTCCAGCGTGCGCGTAACTGGATGCAATCCGCCCACGCCGAGACCGCGCCCCGGCAGCGTCACGTCCAGCGACTCCGCCGCGAGCTTTGCTTGCAGCGCCTGCTGCTGGATGGCGTCGCGCCGTGCCTGCAACGCCGCTTCGATCTGCTGTTTGACCTGGTTGATGCGCGCGCCGGCTGCCGGGCGCTCTTCAGCGGACAGCTTGCCCAAGCCCTTCAACAGGCTGGTCAGGCTGCCTTCCTTGCCGAGATAACGCGCCTTGACGTTCTCCAGCTCGGCCGCGTCTTCTACCGCAGCAAAGCCCTTCAGCGCGTCATCGAGAATTTGTTGTAGTTCTTGCATTTGTCTGGTTTTTGAAACAAAAAAAGGAGGCATGACGCCTCCTTTTTCATGCAGCGCAAAAATTACGCGCCGAGGCTGGCTTTGGCTTGTGCGACGATCTGCGCAAAGGCAGCCTTGTCGAACACGGCCAAGTCGGCCAGCACCTTGCGATCGATCTCGATCGCAGCCTTTTTCAGGCCGTTCATGAACACGCTGTAGGCCATACCTTGCTCGCGTGCCGCCGCATTGATACGGGCGATCCACAGGGTGCGGAACTGGCGCTTCCTTTGACGACGGTCACGGTAGGCATACTGGCCAGCCTTCATCACCGCTTCTTTGGCGATACGATAGACGCTGTTGCGACGACCGCGGTAGCCCTTGGCCTGGTTCAGTACTTTCTTATGGCGCGCACGCGCCGTTACACCACGTTTAACTCTTGGCATGTTCTACTCCTTATGCGTAGGGCATCATGGCGCGAACGGACGCCGTGTTGGTTTCATGGACACCTGTAGAGCCGCGCAACTGACGCTTGTTCTTGGTGGTTTTCTTGGTAAGGATGTGGCGCTTGAACGCTTGACCGCGCTTGATGCTGCCACCAGCGCGAACGCTGAAACGCTTCTTCGCGCCGCTCTTGGTTTTCATCTTTGGCATAACGACTCCATTTATTTGATGACGCCGGGAGGTCCCTGACAGGAACGCTTGAAAACCCGGAACCACTTATGCGGGACTCTTTGCGCTACTACCGCAACGGCAAGTCCCTTACTCCGCCGCGATACAAAAAAACTATTTCTTCTTCGGACCGATCACCATCACCATCTGACGGCCTTCCATCTTCGGGAACTGCTCGACCAATCCGTACTCCTCCAGATCGCCCTTGATGCGCTCGATCAGCTTCATGCCGATCTCCTGGTGCGCCATCTCGCGCCCGCGGAAACGCAAGGTAATCTTGGTCTTGTCGCCTTCGCCCAGGAATTTGATCAGGTTGCGCAACTTGATGTTGTAGTCGCCTTCGTCCGTACCCGGACGGAACTTGATCTCTTTGATCTGGACCTGTTTCTGCTTGAGCTTGGCTTCGTGCTGTTTTTTGGCTTCCGCATATTTGAATTTGCCGATATCCATGATTCGGCATACCGGCGGCTCGGCCAAAGGCGCGATCTCCACCAGATCCAGTTCCGCTTCGTCAGCCATGCGCAGCGCTTCCGCGACTGCCACGACACCAACCTGCTCTCCCTCCGCGCCGATGAGCCGCACCTGCGGTGCTGTTATCTGCTCATTGATACGCTGCGACTTATCCTGTGCTATTGGAAATTCTCCATTAAAAAATTAAACCGCACCATCCACGTGCAGTTCGGTATTCAAGCGCTGCAACAGCGCCTCCACCGACATCTGCCCAAGGTCTTCACCTGTTCGGGATCGCACGGCAACGAGTCCTGCAGCCACTTCCTTGTCGCCCAGAATCAGCTGGTAAGGCAACTTCTGCAGGCTATGTTCGCGGATTTTATAGGTAATCTTCTCGTTGCGCAAATCTGATTGCACGCGCAG
>JBQGEN010000007.1:0-1649 GCA_052039615.1 Sideroxyarcus sp.
AAAGGTTGATTTTGATCGCTGCCAGGTCTGCCGGCGATGTGTGGCGTCTGAAGCCTGTAAGCTGCGAGCGATCGTCAAGATCGACCCGTATGAGCCGCCCTTTTTGGAAACCAGCCGTTGCCGGGATTGCCGGGTATGTATCTTGGCCTGTCCTGTTGGGGCGATTATCGATTCAAGATCATATAGTTTCTCTACGCTATGATTATCTGGAAGTGGATGGCATCAGACCGGCAGGATTTCCATACTTTTCGGCTTACAGAATGACGCGAGTATCCAGTGCCCGGCAGCCCTCTTTGCCGTAAAAGACTTTGAGCGGGTTGATGTCCAGCTCCTGGATTTCCGGGAAGTCGATCATAAGCTGTGAAAAGTGCAGGATGGCATCCACCACCGCTTCGATGTCGGCACGTTTGCGCCCGCGCGCACCCAGGAGAATTTGGGCGCCGCGCACGCCCTCGATCATCTCTTGTGCTTCTCGCCGGGAAATGGGTGCAACCCGGACGGCAATATCCTCAAATAGCTCCACAAAGATCCCACCCAGCCCGACCAGCACAACCGGGCCGAACTGCCGGTTCTGCTTTCTGCCCAGGATGAGCTCAAGACCCGAGGTCACCATCGGCTGCATCAGTACGCCATCCGGCTGGATTTCCGGATAAATCTGGCGGAGGCGGCTCATCATTTCTTCGAAAGCGGCTCCGGAAAATGAGCCAGTTGAAATCCGGAGAGCTCACAGGCATCGGCGGCAATGACGGAACAATCCTGGGATTTGTCAACACAAAGTTATGTTCTCAAGATTTTTATGCTATACTCTTTATTAGATAGATTATTCACATACTTAAGCTTTCATCCCAGTCATTTTCCTCGACCAACATTAATCCAGGCTGTTACATCTCGGAGAGCAATTTGGGAGCCGATCAGGATACTCTTAGAAGGTTGGAAAGGGTTATCCAGTGTCCCGGTCTCTGGCGAAACTTCTTTTCTGTACAGGTGTGTTCACCTACGCTGCGATGTCCGCATTTCAGGTGGGAAAACATTTTCTCATTCCTGGCATAGATATCTGGGAATCCCATCTTTTCACCAATCTGTTCATCGCACTGCTCTCGACCCTCGCGGTCTATTTTGGGATTCGGATCAACGATCGTCTGAAGCAGGCTGCTGCTCAGGAAATGTCCGAGCGAAAACGCCTAGTGGCCAAATTAGATCAGGTCAATAATGAGTCCGGGTTCAACAGTATCGACTTTGCTGCACCGGAAGAGAAAGAGCGCCTTAATAAAATTCTGGCAAAAGATGCTCTGGCTGGAAATTACCCAACAGAGTTAGAGTATTGGATTGTGAGAAAGGATGGCACCCGCCGCTGCGTCCACGATCGTTATTCCTACGGTCATAAGGATGGGGTGATCCGGTCCTTTATCATCACATCGGATATTAACGAACGCGTTCAGGCCTACCAGATGCTCGAGCGAGCTGTAGAGGAACGCCCCCGTGAGTTATCCACGGTATTAGACTATGGAAGGGAGTTTTGAAGGAGGAAAAAATGATATCCCCAGAGTTATTACGACACTACCCACTCTTTGGCCACATGAGCAATACTTCCTTAAAGGCTTTGGCCATGGAAACAGAGGAAGAGATGGTGAAGGAGAATGTCGAAATTC
>JBQGEN010000008.1:0-3106 GCA_052039615.1 Sideroxyarcus sp.
GCCCGCCTGCCGGCGGGCCGGCGCACCATTACATCTTCACGGTGCATGCGCTCAAGGTGGACAAGCTTAGCGTGCCGGACGACGCCAGCGCGGCGCTGGTCGGTTTCCACATCCTGGCGAACCGGATCGGCCTGGCCAAGCTGACCACCACCTATTCCCGTTAATGCGGGCAAGCCAAGCCGGCGGCGAAGCCGTCCGGCTCATGGCGGGCAGCAGCGCAGCAGCATGAATACCTTGTTCCGGCAGCGGCAAAGGAGACCATCATGGATGCTCACGATCGCGCACTGACCGAACAGAACAGCCTGTTCGAGGGGGTGGACTTCGCCAGCGTGGAGTACATGCTGGAACGCTGCACGCTGCGCGAGCTGCAACCCGGCGAGAAGCTGCTGCAGCCGGAGGTGCCGAACAGCCATCTGTACCTGATCCTGACCGGCGAGTTGCTCGTCCACCTCCAGGGACCGCAGACCCTGCAGCATGCCTCGCTAGGCGCGGGGGAATGCACCGGAGAGATCACGCTGGTGGACGGCAAGAACCCCTCCGCCCTGGTCGTGGCGGCCAAGCAGACGCGCGTGCTGGCCGTGCCGCACGACACCGTGTGGTCGCTGGTGGACCAGTCGCACGAGGTTGCGCGCAACCTGCTGTCCATCATCGCGGGGCGCATGCGCCATGACAATTCCGCGCTCATCACGTCGCACAACAAGCGGGCGCAGTACGAACGCCAAGCGACCGTCGATGCACTGACCGGCGTGTACAACCGGCGCTGGATGAACGAAGCTTTCCCCAGAGTGCTGCACCGGTGTGCACTGAACCGGGTGCACAGTGCCCTCATGGTGCTGGACATCGACCACTTCAAGCAGGTGAACGATACCTACGGGCACCTGGTCGGCGATGCCGCGCTCAAGGGCCTGGCGGACATCCTGCAGCGCAACATGCGGCCGCATGACCTGCTGGTGCGCTACGGCGGCGAGGAGTTCGCCATCCTCCTGCCGGACACTCCCATCGAGGAGGCGGTGACGATCGCGGAGCGCCTGCGTGCCACGGTCGCCGCCAACCAGATGCGCCGCGACGAGGTGGCATTCGGCATCACCATCTCCATCGGCATCGCCCCGATCCGGGCGGAGGGTAGGCTGGACGACTTCTTCGGCGCGGCGGATCGCGCGCTCTACCGTGCCAAGGAAACCGGGCGCAACCGCGTCAAGGTCGCCGCCTGAGCGTCCGGCGCCGGCGAACCTGAAACTTATCGCGCGGTTCCGCACTCTATATCGCGGGAGAAGTTCCTCCCGGCCTGCCCCCCATCCGCATGACTCCGTCACCGCCGCTACGCATAGGAAACTACTCCATCGTGCGCCAACTGGGCGAGGGCGCCACGTCCAACGTTTATCTGGGCATGCATGAGAAGACGCTTGCCTTGGCTGCGCTCAAGCAGTTCCGCAAGGTGTTCCAGTCCGACGTGCACAAGAAGATGTTCCTCACCGAGGTCGAACTGGGGAAGACGCTAGAGCACAAAAACATCGTGCATGTGCTGGGCGCCGACCTGAACGAGAAGACCGGCCCCTATCTGCTGATGGAATACGCCAAGGGCGCATCGCTGGATCAGCACGAACACAGCGCCACCCTGCTGCCGCTGCTGACGGTGCTTTCCGTCATCGAACAGATCGCTGGCGCCCTGCGTTACGCGGCGAGCCTCGGCGTCGTGCACCGCGACGTGAAACCGGCCAACATCATCCTGATGCGCGACGGCACGGCCAAGCTCACCGACTTCGGCTGCGCCGTGCCGAGCAGGGAACTGGGTTCGACCATCGCGGGCAGCCTGGCCTACATGTCGCCAGAACAGCTCGAAGGCGAAGCGCTCGATCAGCGCGCCGACATCTATGCGCTAGGTGCGGTGATGTACCGTTTGCTATGCGGCAAGAACACCTTCGAGGCGGACAATCCTTTCGACGCGCGCATCGCGGTGCTGAACTTCCCTATCACGCCCATCGCGAAGTACCGCAAGGAACTGCCGCGCAACCTGATCGCCGTCATCGAAAAGGCCATGCAGAAGAGTGCAGACAAACGCTATGCCAACTGGGACGAATTCATCCACGAGTTCGGCGAGGCGGCGCACGCGATTCGCATGTACGACTACGATGTGGACTTGTATCGTGGCTTCAGTATGTCCACGCAATCGGTGCTGTCGGACTATATGTCGGCGTCGCGCGAGTTCTCGCGCAGCGGGTTTTCGCGAAGTGTGATGCCGGGCGCGGATGGGGCATGAAAAAGGGGCGCCTGCGCGCCCCGGATATATTGCGGACCAGCCGGAAAGATCAACGCAAAGTCGTCATGTATTTCGATTCCGCCAGTGCGGGAATGTGATCGTCGACGCGTTCGGTGTGCAGGAATTTGGGATGCACCTGCGCCACCCGCTCGGCCAGCTTGTGCAGTTCGTCGGAATCGACGGTGCGCGCGAGCTTGATGACCTCCTTCGCATACGCGGCATCGGCGCACATCCATTCGACGTCGATGATGCGGTTGATCTCGCGCCGCAGCAGCACATGCATGCGTCCGGCCAACGAAAACAGTACCTCCATCTCTCCAGACATGATGTCCTCCATTCAATGATGTTATTCGAATCGTCCGAATGAAAAGGGCATCCGAAGATGCCCTTTTCTCAGCCTGCCTGTGATGGATTACAGGTTGTAGGCCTTTTCGCCGTGAGACGTTGTATCCAGACCTTCGCGTTCCGCATCTTCAGCTACACGCAGACCGATGGTCAGGTCGACTATCTTGTAGCAGACGAAGGCGACCACACCGGACCAGATCACTGTCGTCAGCACAGCCTGAGCCTGGATCCACACTTGCGGGCCCATCTCGGTGGTGACGATGGTGTTGTTCACGTAGTCGACGATACCGGTGCCGCCCATGTCGAAGCCGTTGAACACGCCGGTGAGCAGCGCGCCCAGGATGCCGCCGATGCCGTGGATGCCGAACACGTCCAGCGCATCATCCGCACCCAGCAGTTTCTTCAGACCGGTCACGCCCCAGAAGCAGACTACACCAGCCAAAGCACCGATGATCAGGCCGCCGCCGATGCCGACCCAGCCGCAGGCCGGGGTGATGGCGACCA
>JBQGEN010000009.1:0-22129 GCA_052039615.1 Sideroxyarcus sp.
GCTGCCGTTATTGCATGATGGCGTGCCCGTACAAGGCGCGTTCCTTCGTGCATGAACCGCTGCAGGACCAGAATCCCGACGTACCGCGCGGCAAGGGCACCGTGGAAGCGTGTTCCCTGTGCGTACACCGCATCGACAAGGGGCAGATACCCGCCTGCGCCGAGGCATGCCAGAACAAGGCCATCCTGTTCGGCGATCTGAACGACGCGAACAGCGAGATCGCCAAAAAGATACGCAGCGTAGCTTCCGTGCAGATCCGTGCGGATCTGCAACTGAACACCGGCGTCCGTTACCAAGGGCTTTAAACCATGGCTGATCTTTCTGCATTGCGTTCCAAGAACCGTTTGTATTACGTGCTGCTGGCCCTCGGCGGGCTGGTCGTGCTGGGTGGCGCCTATGCCGTGCACATGATGGAGCATTACGGCCACATCATCTCCGGCATGAACAACCAGATCGTGTGGGGCATGCCGCACGTGTTCGCGATCTTCCTGATCGTCGCCGCCTCGGGCGTGCTCAACGTCGCCTCCATCGGTTCGGTGTTCGGCAAGGCGATGTACAAGGCACGTGCGCCGCTGGCCAGCCTGCTCTCCATCGCCATGCTCTCCGGCGGCTTGGCCGTGCTGATGCTGGACCTCGGTCGCCCCGACCGCATCATCGTCGCCGCCACCCACTACAACCTCACCTCGGTGTTCGCCTGGAACGTGGTGCTGTATTCCGGCATGTTTTCGCTGGTCATCGTCTATTTGTGGACGATGATGGAGCGGCGCATGAACCCTTTCAACAAGGCGGCCGGTCTGGGTGTATTCGTCTGGCGTTTCGTGCTGACCACCGGTACCGGCCTGATCTTCGCATTCCTGACCGCGCGCCAGGCCTACGGTTCGGCTCTGTTGCCGCCGATGTTCATCGTGTTGTCGTTCGCCTGGGGACTGGCGGTGTTCCATGTGGTGCAGAAGGTCATCTATGCCTGGAACGAAAAGACGCTCGACGCCGCGATCCTGCAACGCACCAAGAATCTGCTCGGCGTGTTCGTGGTCGGCTCGCTGTACATGGTCGCGACGTATCACTTCACCAACACCTACTTTGCGCATCAGACCGGCTTCGAGCGCTTCATCCTGCTGGATGGCGGCATCTACCCGGGCCTGTTCTGGTGGGGCTACATCGTGCTTGGCAATCTGCTGCCGCTGCTGCTGATCTATTTCCCTGGCACGGGCAGGACAGGCATGGTCATGCTTGCCTCGTTGCTGGTCATCCTCGGCGGTTTCGCGCTGCTGTATGTGTTCATCATCGGCGGCCAGGCTTATCCGCTTAGCATCTTCCCGGGCTACGAAGTCAGCAGCAGCTTCGCCGACGGCCAGATCGCCAGCTATGTCCCATCGCTGTACGAGTTCCTGCTGGGCTTCGGCGGACTGGCGATCGCTTTCGTCATCACCACCGTAAGCGTGCGCGTGTTGAACTTCATGCCGCAGGACAAGCCCTACATCTCGGATTGACGCGGCCCGGACGGGGGCGGGACATCGCCTTCGTCCAGCCGGCATCCATCAGGCTGATCGAGGTCACAGATGAATCGTTTTTTAATCTCGGCAGCGCATAAATCCTCGGGCAAGACCATGGTCAGCATCGGCCTGTGCGCGGCGCTCGCCGCGCGCGGTCATGTGGTGCAGCCGTTCAAGAAAGGTCCCGACTACATCGATCCGATGTGGCTAGGGCAAGCCGCCGGACATCCCTGTTTCAACCTCGATCCTTACCTGATGGAGCGCGACGACATCGTCGCCACCTTCGCGGGCCACAGCAGGGAAGTGAACCTGGTCGAGGGCAACAAGGGGCTGTACGACGGACTCGCGCTGGACGGCAGCAACAGCAACGCCGCGCTGGCCAAGCTGCTCGACCTGCCGGTGATCCTGGTGATTGACGCGCGTGGCATGACGCGCGGCATCGCACCGCTGATCCTGGGCTATCAGGCCTTCGACCGCGACATCAATATCGCCGGCGTCATCCTCAACAACCTCGGCGGCCGACGCCACGAATCCAAGCTGCGCGAAGTCATCGAGCATTACACCGACGTGCCGGTGATCGGCGCGATCCAGTACGACGAGCGCCTGTCCATCGTCGAGCGTCATCTTGGCCTGATGCCCAGCAACGAGTCGCATGTCGCCACTTCCAAGATCAAGCAGATCGGCGAGGCCATTGCCGAGCAGGTCGATCTGGACAAGCTGCTGGCGCTGTCCACGAAGGAGCCGCTGGCCGTCCCGCACAAGGCGGAGATCAGTCCCTTGCCCTGCGGCGACAAGGTGAAGATCGCCATCGCGCGCGACCGGTCCTTCGGCTTCTACTATGCCGACGACCTCGAGGCGCTGGAGGCGGCAGGCGCGGAACTGGTGCCGTTCGACGCCCTGCGCGACGCGCAACTGCCCGAAGCCGACGCGCTCTACGTCGGCGGCGGCTTCCCCGAGACCTGCGCCACCGAACTCGAAGCGAACGTCAGCCTGCGCGGCGAGATCAAGCAGGCTATCGAGCGCGGCCTGCCGGCCTATGCCGAATGCGGCGGGTTGATGTACCTGTCGCGCGGAATCGAGTACGAAGGACGCACATACCAGATGGTGGGCGCCATCCCCGGCGACGTGAAGATGCACGCCAAGCCCATCGGCCGCGGCTATGTGCATCTGAAGGAAGACGAGGCGCACCCGTGGCCGCGCCCGGACACTCCCGCCAAGCAGATCAAGGCGCATGAATTTCATTACTCCAGTCTGGAGAACCTTCCGCCGGACAGTCGCTTCGCTTACCATGTCGAGCGCGGTTACGGCATCGACGGAAAACGCGACGGCCTCATCCTGCACAACCTGCTGGCTTCCTACACCCACCTGCGTACCATCGGCAGCTGCTACTGGGCGACCCGCTTTGTCGCCTTCGTTCGCCGGTGCAAGGAGCAGCAGCGCAAACCAATTTCAACTATCGGGAAGACATCATGACCAGCAAGCTGTATCAGGCCGCCATCGCGGCATTCGACCAAGCCAACGCCGAAGATCCCAACAAGGAAGTGTTCGAGGGCAAGGAATATCCCAAGGAGTTGCTGTACGCGCAGCGCATGACCGAGATGCAGGAGCGCTATGTGCCCGAGGCATCCGAGGCGCTGAAGCTGGCCTGCCGCGCCCAGCACATCCAACGCTGGAAGTCCGCCCGCAGCAGTTTTCCCATGGATCGCCAGGGCTATCTGCAGTGGCGCACCGGGCTGTACAAGTTCCACGCCGAGACTGCGGGCAATCTGATGAAGCAGGTGGGGTATGACGACGAGACGATCGAGCGCGTCAGGGCCATCGTCAGCAAGAAGGGGCTCAAGGTAAACCCGGAGACGCAATTGATGGAAGATGTGGTCGACCTGGTGTTCATCGAGCATTACATGATCGGCTTCGCCACCAGTCATCCGGAATACGACGAGGCCAAGTGGATCGAAATCATCAGGAAGACCTGGCAGAAGATGTCGACGCGCGCCCATGACTTTGCGCTGGCAGGCAAGATCAAGCTGCCGGAGGCGCTGGTGCCGCTGATCTTGAAGGCGGTAAAGGGTTGAATACGGAACAGCCCGTCCACGGGATACGCGCGAAGTAACCTGCAGGTCGGGTTAGGCCACCAAGCCGTAACCCGACATCAACGACAAACTACAAAGAGCATTGAACATGGACTTCCTGCCGATTTTTGCCAATGTAAGAGACAAGCTGTGCCTCGTGGTCGGCGGCGGCAGCGTCGCCGCGCGCAAGGCCGGCGTGCTGCTTGAGGCGGGTGCGAAGGTGCGCGTGGTCGCGCCCGAGATCGAGGCTGGCCTCGCCGGGCAGAAGGGCGCTGAGGCCGTCGTCGCGCGTTTCGAGGCGAAGCACCTCGACGGCGCGATGCTGGTCATCGCTGCCACCAACGACCGTAGCGTCAACAAGCAGGTGTCCGAACTGGCGCAGGCGCGCAGCATCCCGGTGAACGTGGTGGACGATCCCGAGTTGTGCAGCTTCATCATGCCCGCCATCCTCGACCGCTCTCCCCTGATGATCGCGTTTTCCAGCGGCGGCGCCTCGCCGGTGCTGACGCGCCTGATGCGCGGCAAGCTGGAGACGCTGATCCCGCAGAACTACAGCCGCCTGGCTGCCTTCGCCGAGCGCTTCCGCGAGGCGGTCAAGACCCGCGTCGCCAACCCGGCCAAGCGCCGCATCTTCTGGGAGAACGCGCTGGAAGGCGTGGTCGCCGAGAAGGTGCTGACCGGCGACGAGCACAGCGCCGAGGCCATGTTGCAGCAGATGCTGGCGGACGAGGACAACATCCAGCGCGGCGAGGTGTACCTGGTCGGTGCCGGTCCCGGCGACCCCGACCTGCTGACCTTCCGCGCCTTGCGCCTGATGCAGAAGGCCGACGTGGTGGTGTATGACGCGCTGGTGTCCAAGCCCATCGTCGAGATGGCGCGCCGCGACGCCGAGCGCATCTATGTCGGCAAGCGGCGCAGCGAGCATACGCTGCAACAGGAAGAGATCAACGACCTCTTGGTGCGGCTGGCCAAGGAAGGCAAGCGCGTGCTGCGCCTTAAGGGCGGCGACCCGTTCATCTTCGGGCGTGGCGGCGAGGAGATAGAGACGCTGGCGGCGGAGGGCATCGCTTTCCAGGTGGTGCCCGGCATCACTGCAGCGTCCGGCGTCGCATCGTACGCGGGCATCCCGTTGACCCACCGCGACCACGCGCAATCGTGCATGTTCGTCACGGGCCATCTCAAGGACGGCACGATGAACCTGGACTGGCAGGCGCTGGCGCGGCCGAAACAGACCGTGGTGGTGTACATGGGCCTGCACGGCCTCGACACCCTGTGCGCCAAGCTCATCGAGCATGGCCTGCCGGACTCGACACCCATCGCCATCGTGCAGCACGGCACCCAGCCGACGCAGCGCGTCATCACCGGCACGCTGGCGACGCTGCCCGGCATCGCCGAGCGCGAGCAGCCGCAGGCGCCCACACTCATCATCGTCGGCGGCGTGGTCACGTTGCGCGACAAACTGGCCTGGTTCCATCCGCAAAAATCTTGAGGAGTTGTACTGTAGTTCCATAACCAACAGGGAGAGAGAAGATGGTACGCATGACGATCAAGAGGATGTTGCTGTCCGCCGTGGTTTTGTTCAGCGCTGCCGCCGCGGCCGCCGACGATGTGAAACTCAAGCCGTTCGTGCTGGCCTCGACGGGCGCGGGCACGGTGGCCGAGAAATCTGCCCAGGTGAAGACCGCGCTAACGACGGCCGGGTTCGCCGTGGTCGGCGAGTATGCCCCTTATGAAGGGGCCAATATTGTCATTGTCACCAGTGATGAACTGAAGAAGAACGCCGCCGCTTCCGAGTTCGGCGGCTATGGCGCCGTGCAGCGCGTGTCGGTCACCGCGGCCGGCAGCTCGGTACAGGTAAGCTACACCAATCCGGTCTACATGGCGCAGGTGTACCGCATGCAAGGCGACCTCGCCGGCGTATCTGCCGCGCTGGAAAAGGCGCTGGGCAGGGTGGAAGAGTTCGGCGCCAAGGGCCTGACGGCGAAGCAGGCGCGCAAATACCACTACACCATCGGCATGGAATACTTCGACGAGCCGAGCGTGCTGGCCGAATACGGCAGCTACGAGGAGGCGGTGCAGGCGGTGGATGCCAAGCTGGCGAACAACCAGAACGGCGTGTCCAAGGTGTACCGCGTCGACGTTCCGGGCAAGCAGGAGAGCGTGTTCGGTGTGGGCCTGAAGGGCGGCGACGACAGCAAGGCCATGGACGACAAGTTCATCATGGGCGAGATCGATTTCCGCGACGTGAAATCCACGGCGCACCTGCCGTATGAGGTGCTGGTGTCGGGCAACAAGGTCTATGCGCTGTACGCGCGTTTCCGCATCGCCATCAATTTTCCCGATCTCAGCATGATGGGCAAGAACAGCTTCATGAACATCATGAAGGCGCCGGAAGCGATCCGCAAGGCGCTGCAGAACACGGTCAAGCTGTAATCCGACACAGGAGGGCGCATGTCCACGGAACTGATAGCGGCAGTAAAAACAGGCGATCGCGCTGCGGTACAACGCATGCTGGCGGCCGGAGCGGATGTCGACGCGCGCGACGAGGCCGGGGCGACCCCGCTGATGCTGGCCGCGCATGCGGGCGACCTGCCCATGGTGCAGCTGCTGCTCGGCAGCGGGGCGGACGTCAACGCCAGCGACGAGCGCGGCTGGACGGCGCTGGTCAAGGCGGTCTACAACACCGAGCTGAAGCGCGGCTCGGCCGAAGTGGTGCAGGCACTGATCGATGCCGGCGCCGACATCGAAGTCGCCATCGGTTATGGTGTGCGCCCGCTGATGCTGGCCGCCGGCTACGGCGAGTCTGACGTGGTGGCGGCCCTGCTGCACGCCGGCGCCGACGTGCTGGCGCGCAACGAGGGCGGTTACACCGCGCTGATGATGGTGAAGCAGAAGCACTATGTGGACGTCATCAACCTGCTGCACGAAGCTGAGCAGCTGGCCGGCATTGGCGAGGGCAGTTGCGCCAGCAAGAACGCGCCCGGCTCCAGCGTTGTCACCTTCATGAAGCGTCCCGGCGCGTAACAGCAAACGAGGTAAGCATGCCCTACTTTATCTACCGCGTGACCGAATTTCCCATCAGGCAGTTGGAGAAGCTGGAGCAGCACGATGTCTATCGCGAGGCGTCGATGCGGGCCAAGCAGTTGCGCGCCGAGTTGCCCGCGGATTCGCAGGCGCTGATCAAGATGATCCACGCCGAGTCGGAACTGGGCGCCGAGGATATGCTCAACCAGGTGCGCGAGCCGGCCCCGCAATTGGGGGACGACTAGCTTCCATGGACGAGGCTGCCTACCGGCAGAAGTTCGTCGAGGTGGTGGCGCGCCCCTGTGCGTTCGAAAAAGCGCTGCTGGCGCGCTGTGTCGGCTGCGAACGCGCGCAGCGCATACAGATCGCCGAGCGCGAGGCGGTGACCTGCCGCGATGCGGCAAGCCATGCCCGCTGTGTGGCCTTGCACGACGGGTTGCGGCACGGCTTCTCGTTCGCGCTGGGGACGCTGCATGACGATACCGCGCTGCCGCACGCGCAGGAACTGCGCGTGCAATGCGGCGGCCTGCAGGGCTTGCGGCAGGTATTGGACGGCGCCGCCGAGGTGGAGAACGTGGACGCGCTGGCGGCAAACGCCTTGCGCCAGTGGGGTGACTGGGGCGGGACGCCCTGGTCCGAGGTGGTGCATGCGGCGGCCCAGAATTACCGGGGGCGGCACGGCTGAAGGTTGCCCCGCCAAGATCCAGCGCACCCGCTACAATGCCGTCTGCCTAATTATCCCGTTCGGGCTGCGACCCGGCGAATTTCAACCAGGAGTGAATGATGAGTTTTACCGAAGCAGACATACAGAACGCGTTGAAGGACCTGATCGACCCGAACACCAAGAAGGACTTCGTGAGCGGCAAGTCCATCAAGAACGTGAAGGTCAGCGGCAATGACGTGACGCTGGACGTGCTGCTGGGCTACCCCGCCAAGAGCGTGTGGGACGAGATCAGAGCGATGGTCGAAGGCCATCTCAAGTCCGCCTTGCCCGGCGTGGGCAAGGTCAGCGCCAGCGTGTCGAGCAAAGTCGTGCCGCATGCGGTGCAGCGCGGCGTGAAGCTGGTGGACGGCGTTAAGAACATCATCGCCGTGGCGAGCGGCAAGGGCGGCGTGGGCAAGAGCACCACCGCGGTCAACCTGGCGCTGGCGCTGGCGGCCGAGGGCGCGCGCGTCGGCATGCTGGATGCCGACATCTACGGCCCGTCGCAACCGACCATGCTGGGCATCTCCGGCCAGCCGGAGTCGGCCGACGGCAAGACCATGAATCCGATGATGAGCCACGGCCTGCAGGCCATGTCCATCGGCTTCCTGATCGATGCGCACGACACGCCGATGATTTGGCGCGGTCCGATGGTGACGCAGGCGCTGGAACAGCTGTTGCACCAGACCAAGTGGGACAATCTCGACTACCTGGTGCTGGACCTGCCGCCGGGCACCGGCGACATCCAGCTGACCCTGGCGCAGAAAGTGCCGGTCACTGGCGCCGTGATCGTGACCACGCCGCAGGACATCGCGCTGATGGACGCGCGCAAGGGGCTCAAGATGTTCGAGAAGGTCGGCATCAAGATCGTCGGCATCGTCGAGAACATGAGCACCCACATCTGCTCCAAGTGCGGCCATGAGGAGCATATCTTCGGCGCAGGCGGCGGCGAAAAGATGTGTGCCGACTACAACACCGAATTCCTCGGTGGCCTGCCGTTGGACATCCGCATCCGCGAGCAGACCGACTCCGGTAAGCCAACCGTGGTGGCCGACCCGGACGGCAACATCGCCAAGGTCTACAAGCAGATCGCGCGTCGCATCGCGGTCAAGGTGGCGGACATGGCGCAGGACCACAGCGCAGCCTTTCCCAAGATCGTGGTGCAGAACACCTGATCCGGGAAACCGGCTGGCGCGATATTATTGAAGACAACTCGGCGTGCGCCGCGCACGGCGTGTATATGACAGGAGAGAGAAATGGGCTCGTTCAGTATCTGGCATTGGTTGATCGTGTTGCTGGTGGTGGTGCTGGTGTTCGGCACCAAGAAGCTGCGCAACATCGGCAGCGACCTCGGTGGCGCGGTCAAGGGCTTCAAGGAAGGCATGCAGTCGGCAGACGATGCCGCCAGGCAGTTGAACGACGGCGCGCAGGTCATTGACGGCGAAGTCAAGGCCCGGACGCATAGCAAAGCCTGATTGCGCCGCCATACAGCCGAAGCTGGCAGACGAAGGTAGATCGTGTTCGATGTGAATTTTTCGGAAATCCTGGTCATCCTGGTCGTGGCGCTCGTGGTCATCGGCCCGGAACGCCTGCCCAAGGTGGCGCGCGCCATGGGGCAGTGGCTGGGGCGGGCACAACGCTTCGTCAACACGGTCAAGCAGGACGTCAACAAGAGCATGGAACTGGAAGAACTGCGCGAACTGGAGCGCAAGGTCAAGGCTGAGGCGGCTGCACTGGAGAATTCCGTGCAGCAGGCCGGCCATGACGTCAGCGGGGAGGTGCGGCAGATCGAGCAGGCGCTCGAACAGCATGCAACCGATCCGGATGCATCTTCAGTGCCGGTCAACCCTCCTTCCCCTCCGCGGCATCCGTGAATGTTCCCGTCTCCATGCCGGAGAAGCGCAGATGAATCTGGAATGAATCGCACATGAAGGAGTTGACCCATTTTTCCGCGGCCGGCCGCGCGCGCATGGTGGACGTGTCCGCCAAGGCGGAGACGGCGCGCGTCGCCGTCGCCAGCGGCGTGTTGCGCATGCAGCCTGAGACGCTTGCACGCATACGTACCGGGCAAGTGAGCACGGGCGATGTGCTGACCGTGGCTGATGTCGGCGCGGTGATGGCGGCCAAGCGCACGCCGGACATCATTCCGATGTGCCATGCCATCGCGCTGTCCGGCGTGGAGGTCGAGTTCAGCGAGATCG
The DNA here is from genome assembly GCA_052039615.1 of Sideroxyarcus sp. Taxonomy (GTDB): domain Bacteria; phylum Pseudomonadota; class Gammaproteobacteria; order Burkholderiales; family Gallionellaceae; genus Sideroxyarcus. Next base: position 9,491 of record JBQGEN010000009.1, read on the forward strand.
TCGAGCCGGACGCGCAAGGCTGTGTCGGCATCAAAGTCGTCACCACGGCGAGCTGCGTCGGCCAGACCGGCGTCGAGATGGAAGCGCTGTGCGCAGCCAATGTGGCGCTGCTGACCATTTACGACATGTGCAAGGCGATCGACCGCGGCATGCGCATCGAGTGCGTGCAACTGGAAGAGAAGCGCGGCGGCAAGAGTGGCGTGTGGAAGCGCGGAGCCGCGCAGGAGGATACGAAATGATCAAGGTGTTGTTCTTCGGCCCGGTAGCCGACCGCGTGCGGACGCACGAAATGCAGCTTGAATTCGCTCCCGGCATGACCCTGCATGACGTTATCGCCCACCTGGGGGTGCAGCATCCGGGCGCCTTCAGCATCGTCAGCTTTATCGCGGTCAACCAGAGCCAGGTTCACGACAAGCACATTCCCCTGCAGGACAGTGATGAGATCGCTTTCATGGCGAAGTTCTCCGGTGGTTGAGATGAACGAGCCGGTCCGTATCCAGCAGGAAGATTTCTCCCAGAACGAAGAGATAGCTGCGCTCAAGGCCGGCTCCAGGCGTATCGGCGGCATCGCCACCTTCCTCGGCTGCGCGCGTGACTTTTCCGAAGGCCGCGAGGTCAGCGAAATCGGCTTCGATGCCTATGGCAGCATGGCGCTGGCCGAGATGAACAAACTGCGCAGCGAGGCGATCGAAAAATTCGGCCTGCTGGATGCGCGCATCGTGCATCGCGTAACGATGGTGAAAGCGGGCGACAACATCGTGTTCATCGCCGCCGCTGCCGAACACCGCGCCGCCGCGTTCGACGGCTGCCGTTGGATGATCGACGAACTGAAACAGCGCGTGCCGATCTGGAAAAAGGAGATCACGCCGCAGGGTGACTCATGGGTAGTTCCGCATCCATGACGCCGCCGGTCTTCATATTCGTCGGGCATTCCGGCTCCGGCAAGACCACGCTGATCGAAATACTGATTCCCGAATTCACCACGCGCGGCATGCGCGTGGCCACCATCAAGCACGCGCATCACGCGGTCCAACTCGATACGCCGGGCAAGGATAGCTATCGCTACAAGCACGCGGGAGCGGTGATGAGCATGCTGGTCACCGCCAACGAGCTGCAACTGGTCGCCGACGCGGTGGAACGGCGCGAGCCGGCGCAGCTGGCGCAGCGCTTCCTGGGCGAGGCCGACGTGGTGCTGGCCGAAGGTTTCTCTCATGCTGCCGGCGTGAAGATCGAAGTGCTGCGCCGCGAGTGCGGCAAACAGCCGCGTTGCGCTATCGACGACGAGCTCATTGCAATGGTCACCGACGTGGACGAGGTTTATCCGCAACTGCCGCATTTCGCGCTCGACGACGTGAGCGGCATCGTCGGGTTCATCCTGCAACGGGCAGAATTGTCACCTTCCGTTCGTGGTGAGCCTGTCGAACCATGATAGAAGAATGTACCGGGCTGATACTGGCGGGCGGCGATTCGCGCCGCATGGGACAGGACAAGGCGGTGCTGGTGCTGGACGGCAAGACCCTGCTGGATCGCGTCACCACCACCATGCGGCAGGTATTCCCGAAGGTAGTCGTCAGCGTGCGCCAACTGCGCAGCGGTGTGGAGGTGCCTCAGGTCTGCGACGAGCCGGCCGCGAGCGGTCCGCTGGCGGGGCTGATCGCCGGGCTGACGCAGGCGGGTACGCCGTGGGTGTTCGCGGTGGCATGCGACATGCCGTTCGTGACCAGAGACGTGGTCACTCATCTCGCTGCCCTGCGCAATGGATTCCAGGCGGTGGTGCCGGTGGTGGGCGGATATCATCAGCCGCTGGCCGCGTTCTACGCAGCGAGTGCGTTGGAGGCGATGCGTGCAAGCCTGGCCGCAGGCGACAGCAGCTTGCGCGGCATGCTGGACAAGCTGGACGTGCGCTATGTGAGCGAGGCGGAGTTGCGCGAGTTCGATCCGCAACTGCGCAGTTTTTTTGATCTGGATACGCCGCTGGATTTTCAGGCGGCGCAGAAGTGAGGAAGCAGATGGAACATCTAGCAGTGACCGCGGCGCAGCAGTGCGTGCTGGAATCGATCAAGTTGCTCGGCGTGGAGAACGTCAGACTGGAACAATCGTTGGGTCGTGTGCTGGCCGAGGACATCCGTGCCAACCGCGACCAGCCGCCCTACGATGTCTCGGCGATGGACGGCTTTGCCTTGCGTAGCGTTGACGTGGCGAATGCGCCCGCCATATTGACGATCATCGAGTATATCAAGGCGGGCGACATGCCGCGCAAACCGGCGCAGGCCGGGCAGTGCGCGCGCATCATGACCGGCGCGCCCGTGCCGCAAGGCGCGGACACGGTCATCCGCGTCGAGGACACGCAGGCCGTGTCCGACACACAAGTGCAGATCAACGTGGCGGTGAAAGCCAACAACGACATCCGCCCGCGCGGCGAGGGCATGCAGAACGGCGCGGTGGTGCTGGCGAGCGGCACCGAGATCACGCCGGGCGCGGTCGGCATGTTGGCGATGGTGAAGCGCGCCGATGTGCGGGTGTATCGCCTGCCGACCGTGGCCATCCTTTCCACCGGCGACGAACTGGAAGGGTTGCATGATCCCTTCGATGCCAACAAGATCCCCGACGCCAACAGCTACGCGCTGATGGCGCAGGTGCAGGCGCTGGGCATCCAGCCCGAGTTGCTCGGCATCGCGCGCGACGATCCGGATCACCTGAAAGCCATGCTGCAGCGCGGCCTGCAATACGACGTGCTGCTGGTCTCCGGCGGTACTTCGGTCGGCGTGCACGACTATGTGCGCCCGACGCTGGAAGCACTGGGCGTGCAGATGAAGTTCTGGCGCGTTTCGATGAAGCCGGGACATCCGATGGCGTTCGGCATGGCACCCGTGACCCGGGTGTTCGGACTACCGGGGAATCCGGTCTCCAGCATGGTCTGTTTCGAGGAATTCGTGCTGCCCGCGTTGCGGCGCATGACGGGGCACACGCGGATTTATCGCCGCACCATTGCAGCGCGCCTGACGCATGACGTGAAGCACAAACATGATCGCACCGAATTCGTGCGCGTGATGCTGGGCCGGGAAGAGGGCGGCTATGCCGCGACTTCGACCGGCGCGCAGGGCAGCGGCATCCTGGCCTCCATGTCCAGGGCGGAAGGCCTGATGGTCGTGCCGGCGCAAAGCCGCGGCATGACGGCAGGGGACAAGGTGACGGTGCAGCTGCTGGACGGCACCGCGTATCAGAGCGAAGCAGGCGGAGAATGGTGATGAAGGCACGCATCGGCATCGTGACGGTTTCCGACCGCGCCAGTCGCGGCGAATACGAAGACAAGGGCGGCCCCGCCATACACGCGTGGTTCGCGCGCGTGCTGACCAGCGAATGGGAAGCCGTGGCCAGAGTGATCCCCGACGAGCAGGTGCTGATCGAAAAGACGCTGATCGAACTGTGCGACGTCGAAGGCTGCTCACTGGTGGTCACCACCGGCGGCACCGGCCCGGCGCTGCGCGACGTGACGCCGGAAGCAACCGAAGCCGTGTGTCAGAAGATGATGCCGGGCTTCGGCGAACTGATGCGCACCGCTTCGCTGAAGTTCGTGCCCACTGCGATCCTGTCGCGCCAGACCGCGGGCATCCGCGGCAAGAGCCTGATCGTGAATCTGCCCGGCAAGCCCTCCGCGATAGACGACTGCCTGAATGCAGTGTTCCCGGCCATACCCTATTGCATCGACCTCATTGAGGGCGCGTACCTGGAATCCGATCCGGCGCAATGCAAGGCATTCCGTCCGGCGCATGCCAAACCGCCGAAGTAAGGAACGGGTTCCGACTTCGCCGGGGGCCGAGTTAAAACCGGCTACAATTCCCGCCGATTCCATCAATCAGGCAAATAGAAGGAGAGCATTTTGGTAAACATTCGGACTTCTTGGCTGGCAGCTGTTCTGTTTCTGAGTTGTGCCCCGGTATTCGCCGCGGATACGAACGACCCGTTCCAGGATGTGGTTGCGCAATACCAGGCCGCAAATCCCAAACCGGAACTGTCCGAAGAGGCGCGCAAGTACAAGGTGCAGGCCGAATTCATGGTGCAGGAGAAGCAGGCAGACAAAGCCATCGCGCTGTACGGCAAGGCTTTGGAGATCGCCCCGTGGTGGCCGGAAGGACACTACCGGCTCGCGCTGCTGCTGGGTGAGAGCAGGAAATATCGCGATGCGATGCGCGAGATGCAGCGTTACCTGCAGCTCGCACCGGATGGGGCCGATGCGCGTGCCGCGCAGGACAAGCTCTACCAGTGGGAGATCGTGGCCGAGCCGGTGGCGGGCAAGGTGTTCAGCGATTGTCCGCAATGCCCGGAGATGATCGAGCTACCCGCCGGCAGTTTCGACATGGGTTCGAACGACGGCAAGCCGGACGAACAGCCCGTCCATCGTGTCACCATCGCCAAATCCTTCGCCATCGGCAAGACCGAAGTCACGCAGGCGCAATGGCAAGCCGTGATGGGCAGCAACCCGAGCAGCTTCGTGACCTGTGGCGACAGCTGTCCGGTGGAGCAGGTCAGCTGGGACGACGCGCAGGCCTACATCAAGAAGCTCAACGCCAAGACCGGAAAACAATATCGTCTGCCGACCGAGGCTGAATGGGAATATGCCTGCCGTGCGGGCACGCAGCTGGAATACTGCGGCAGCGACAATGCGGACAGCGTATCGTGGAACGATTTCAACAGCGGCAGTTTCTTCTTCAACACGCCGCATCCGGTCGCCACCAAGAAAGCCAATGCCTTCGGTCTGTATGACATGAGCGGCAACGTGTGGGAATGGGTCGAGGATACCTATCACAAGACTTACGCGGGCGCCCCGGCGGATGGTAGCGCGTGGCTGGGCGGTTCCATGCGCGTGTTGCGCGGCGGGTCCTGGGGCTACGATCCCAAGTTCGGGCGTGCCTCGGCGCGCATCAGGTTCAGCTCGTCGTTCCGTTATTACAGCCACGGATTCAGGCTGGCGATGACGCTGCAATAACGCGGCGGCGGCGGGGAGGGATCCGTCCAGCCCCGCTTGGGTCCGCGCACCTGCGAGTTCCCCATGACCTCACTCAGGAATTATGCGGGGCATCGATATGCCTCGCATCGCCTTATTCCGTAAGCCTTTCAGCGCCATTCGAACTGCGGCACGGCAATCGTGCCTGCCGACACTCGCCTTGCTATCCAGTACGCCATCGGTTAAATTTAACGCAAATTTGACGCGCGCTTAACGCAAACTTAACGCATCGATCAAATGCCTTGGTAGGTGAGGTCGCATTCAACGGGAAGGCAGCATGGTTTGCAGAGTAATCGCTGGACGGTCATCCGCCGCAAGTGCGGAAAATCCCTTCGTTGACATTGCTTTAACGCAGTGCTTGAATGGGTTGCCCGAGAAATTTCATAATTTTCTGGAGGATAATAGTCATGGATCACATCAAAAGATTTCTGCGTGACGAAGAAGGTGCCACGGCCATCGAATATGCGCTGATCGCTGCGTTGATCGCGGTGGTCATTGCAACGGCGCTGAGTCCGATCGGCGCCAGAATCGCGGTCATCTTCGGCAACATCCTGACTGCGCTCGGCGGCTGAGCCCAATCCCGAAGTTCGTCGTAGCGGCGTCGGCTGTGATGATCGCACAGATCATTCTCATCGCCTGGGCAACAGCGGTGGCTGGCTTCGATGCCAGCCAGCGCCGCCTGCCCAACTGGCTGACCTTAGGCGGCTTGCTCGGCGGCGCTCTTTACGCACTGGCGAGCGGAGTCGCTCTGCTCGGCGGTGATCCCACCAATGCCATGATCGCCGCCGCAATCGCTTTCCTTCTGTTGTTTCCAATGTATCTCGCCGGGTGGATGGGCGCCGGCGATGTGAAGTTGTTCACCGCCATGGGCATGCTGGGAGGAGGCAAGGTGCTGTTGCCGACCCTGCTCGTGGGCAGCATCGTCGGCGGCATCGGCGCGCTGCTGTTCCTCGTTTTCGCCAGGAAGTCCGCCGTGGCCGATGCGCCACGGAAGCGCCCTCTGCCATTCGGGGTCGGCCTTGCGCTAGGGTTCGCGCTGTCGGTGCTGGATATCTTTCCAGCTCTGGTCTGGAAAGGATGACGGCACATGTCCGAGCCAGGCGCATACAGATCGAAGCCCATCCGCTGCGGCTCGCTGCAGCGTACTTGCCGCGGCGCGGTCGCGGTCGAGTTCGCCCTCGTGTTCCTCCTGTTCTTTGCGCTGTTCTACGCCATCGTGGCGTATGGCTTCGTGTTGACGCTGCGACAAAACCTGACGCTGGCCGCCGAAGAAGGCGCGCGCGCGGCGGTGCAGGATGCGCCCGACGAGGCCGCCCGTCTCGCGCGCGCGCAGACCACAGCCAATGGTGTCCTGAGCTGGTTGCCCGGAGATGGCATCACGGTAGGCGCGGCGGCAGCCAACTGCGTGGCCAATCCGGCGACACGCTGCGTCACGGTAACGGTGGATTATGATTATGCCGCTTTCCCCATCGTGCCGGCGTTGCCATTGCTCGGTATCGCCATTCCGGCTAACTTGCGTGCAGCCGCCACGGTGCAGATTTACTGACCCTACGAAAAAATAGACGGGAACCATGGGAAGAGTTCAACAACTGGTCGCGGTGCTAATGGTGCTCATCTCGCTGGGGCTGGGTTGGTATGCCTGGGTGCTGGGCAAACGTTCGTTGACGGAGAAACCCGCGGAGACCGCCGTGCCGCGCCTCAATGTGGTGGTCGCCACCAAGCCGATCGCAGCCGGCGTCCCCATCGCCAAGGATGCCGTCAAGGTGGAAGTGATGAGCGTCAGGCCGGAAGGCGCGTTCGACAACGTGTCCGCCGTCGAAGGCAAGATCCCCGCCGAGAACATCGTCACCGGCGAGACGATACTGGCGCAGCGGATGTACGGCCTCGAAAAAGGCATCGTCTCCGCGATTCGCCCCGGCGAGCGCGCGGTGGCGCTGAAAGTGGACGAAGTCATCGGCGTCGGCAACCGCCTCAATCCGCGCGACATGGTCGATGTGTTCGTCATCATGCGGCGCAACAACGACGAGATCGCCGAATCCCAAAGCAAACTGCTGCTGTCCGGCGTCCGAGTGCTGGCAGTGGGCAACCGCTCGGTGCAGGGGCGGGACTACAGCCTGACCAATATTCCCGACACGACGACACCGCCGCGCACGGCGGTGCTGGCCGTGCCCTTCAGCGAAGTGAACCGGCTGGCGCTGGCGGCGGAGATGGGCAAGATACTGCTGGCGCTGCGCAGCCCGCAGGAGCAGATGCCCCCTGCTGCAGAACCGGCAACGACGGCCGAGCAGGTGGCAAGGTCCGGAAAACTGACCCTGCGCCAGGCGGCCGCTGGAAGTTATGCGCCAGCGGGGAAAACGGCTGGGAGCGTACGTTCGGAAAGCGGCGTCGAGGTCATCCGTGGCACGCGGCGATAACAGTCCGGCGGCAGCCGGGCGCAACTATGAGACGGGCAAGATGATGAGGTGGTTACCCTGGGCGTTGGCGCTGCTCCTTCTGGCATCCCCGGCACGGGCAGACGTGCCCAAAGGGTGGGAAGTCGTCCGTGTGGTCGCGGGGGAACAACTCGATTTCAAGACGCCGGTGACGGTGCAGCGTGTGGCCATAGGCGACACCGCCATCGCCGACGTGCGAGTGCTCGGCCGGCGCGAGATACTGATCCTGGGCAAGCAGCCGGGCGTGACCAGCTTGCTGTTGTGGGAGAAGAAGACCGCGCCGCCGGTGATCTACCGCGTGCAGGTGGACCGTGCGTTGCCCGGGAACACCCCGTCCAGCGGGGCGGCTGGCAACCTGACTGCGGAAGGCGACCAGCTGATCGTGAAGGGCGAGATGAAGGATGCGCTGCACCATCAGATGACGCTCAAGGTGGCGGAAAAACTCGGCGGGGACAAGGGCAGCATACTGGACAGCAGCGTGATTCCGCTGAGCGGACAGGTGATGGTCGACGTGAAGATCGTCGAGCTGAGCAAGAAGGTGCTCAAGGAGACCGGGATCAACCTGAACACCCACAACGGCATGACTTTCGGCCTGTTCGGCCCTGGCTCGCTGACCAAGGTGACGCAGGCGGTTGCTGGCATCACCACCGAAGCCAGCGTGCCTTTTTCGAATGCGTTCCACCTGGTGCTGGGTTCGAGCAACAACAGCGCGCTCGGACTGCTCTCCCTGCTGGAGAGCAACGGCCTGGCGCACACCCTGGCGCAGCCGAGCATGACGGTGGTCAGCGGCCAGACCGCCAGCTTTATGGCCGGCGGCGAATTCCCGATCCCCATCGCCCAGGGGTTGGGGCAGGTCACGATCAGCTACAAACCCTATGGCATCCGCCTGGTCTTCACGCCGACCGTGTTCAGCAAGGATCGCATCGCGATCAAGCTGGCGCCCGAGGTGAGCGAGCTCGATTTCAGCAACGCGGTCACCTCCAGCGGCGTGAGCGTGCCCGCCATCCTGACGCGGCGCGCGGAGACCACGATCGAGTTGGGCGACGGGGAGAGCTTCGTCATCGCCGGCCTGATCAGCCGCAGCTTCAGCGATGCCATCGACAAGGTGCCGGGACTGGGCGACCTGCCGCTGCTCGGCGCCTTCTTCAAGAGCACGCGTTTCTCGCGCGAGGACAAGGAGCTGGTCATCATCGTCACGCCGACCCTGGTGCGGCCGCTGGCGGCCAAGACCGTGCTGCCGCAACTGCCCGGCGCCGAACTCGATCGCTACAATCCATCCCTGATGAAACGCCTGTTCTACGGCGGCGGCACGCCGGACGACGTGACGGTCGGACTTTCCAGATAGGCTGAAGGAGCAAGACACGATGGACAACCGCTTCGTACTGGTGACCGCGCGGCAGGAACAATTCAACTGGCTGAGCGAGTCGCTGGCAGGCATCGGCGTCATCATCTGGGACAAGGGCGACAACAAGGACAGCATGATCGAGCTGATCGGCTCGATCGGCGTACGCGTGGTCTTCCTCGACTTCAATCCCGATGCCACGTCGCGCTCCGCCGCCCTGGCCGAGGAGCTGCTCAAGGTTTTCCCCAGCCTGTGGCTGGTCGGCGTCGGCCAGCTGGATTCGGGCGACAACATCCTCACCGCGATGCGCGCCGGCGCGCGCGAATTCATCGCGGACGACATCGAGGCCGGGCGCGTGCGCGACGTGGTGCAGAAGCTGCTGATCAAGGCGCCGCCGTTGCCGGCTTCGCCGCGCGGCAAGATGCTGGCACTGGTAGGCGGCCGCCCCGGCATGGGGACCTCGATGGCGGCCGTGCATCTCGCGCTGGCGCTCAAGACCGAGTTCCGCCACGACGAGGAGGTGCTCCTGCTCGACTTCGGCTACCCGCAGGGCGACGCCTCCCTGTATCTGGACACCAAGCTGACCTACACCCTGACCGACGCCATCCGCTCGGTGCGCCGCCTCGACCATGCGCTGATCAAGGCGGCGTTCGTCCGCCACAAGAGCGGGCTGGCGGTGTTGCCGCTGCCGCTGAACATGGCCGAACTGCAGGAGTCGTCGGCGGCGGAAGTGATGAACCTGCTGGCCCTGCTGAAATTCTTCTTCAAGTACATCGTGGTCGACCTCGGCGGCTTCATGGGCAGCGATTTCCTGCTGCACGTGCTGGGCGTGGCGGACAAGACGCTGCTGCTGTGCGAACAGTCGGTGCCGGCGTGCCGCTCGGCGCACCAGTTGCTGCAGCGCCTGGAGAACAAGGGATTCGACCGCAAGCGCATTGGGCTGGTGATCGCCAAGCACGACACCAAGGTCGGCATGTCGCCGCGCCAGGTGGCCAAGATGCTCGAACTGGAAGAACAGGCGGCGCTGCCCAATCGCCACTATGCGCTGCTGGAATGCGCCAACGAGGGACGCTCGCTGCTGGAGAACGATCCGCGCGATCCATATCTGCACCATATCCGCCAGATCGCGCAGGACTTCGACAGTTCCGCCGTGCGCATTGCCGCCGCCCCCTCCGGTCTGTCCGGCTGGCTCGAATCGTTCTCGTCCGGCTTGAGGAAGGCCGCATCATGAAGGACGCGGATTTCGAGTTCGCCTTCGTTGCCGACGACCGGCAATTCCACGAGACGGACGAATACCAGAAACTCAAGCAGGTGTTCCATGAACACCTGGTGGACCGGGTCGGCGAGGTTGGCGCCGATTACGCAAGATGGTCCAGGGAGGCGGTGCAGCAGTTCATCGCCCACGAACTGGACGAATACCTCAAGAAGAAACCCGCCCCGATCAACAGCGCCGAGATCCAGCGCCTGGTGCGCGAACTGACGCACGAGATGACCGGCCTCGGTCCGCTGGAGGACCTGCTGCGCGACGATGCCATCGAGGACGTCTTCATCAACGGCTACGACGAGATCTACATCACGCGCCAGGGACGGATCGAGCGCTGCAACGTGCGTTTCATCGACGACGCGCACGTGGTTCGCATCGTGCACCGCATACTGGCGCCTTTGGGCCGCCGCCTGGACGAAAGCAGCCCGATGGTGGATGCGCGGCTGCCCGACGGCAGCCGCATCAACGCCATCATCCCGCCGCTGGCGATCGACGGCCCGGCGGTATCGATCCGCAAGTTCCGCCGCGACCCGTTGCAGGCGGGAGACATGCTGGCCTACGGCACCCTGACGCAGGACATGCAGGAGTTCCTCCAGGCTGCGGTGCAGGCGCGCTGCAACATCGTCATCAGCGGCGGCACCGGCGCCGGCAAGACCACCCTGCTCAACATCCTGGCGCAGTACATCGGGGACAACGAACGCGTGGTGACGATCGAGGATGCGGCGGAACTGCGCCTGCATCACGAGCATGTGGTGCGCCTGGAGACGCGCCCGGGTCTGGAGAGCCAGACCGAAGTCTCGGCCCGCGACCTGATGCGCAACGCCTTGCGCATGCGTCCCGACCGCATCATCCTGGGCGAGGTGCGCGGGGTGGAGGCGGTCGAGTTGCTGCAAGCGATGAATACCGGCCACGACGGATCGATGAGCACCATCCACGCCAACTCGCCGCGCGAGTGTCTGCACCGCCTGCAGTTGCTGCTGAATTTCGGCGGCTTCCTCGGCAGCGAGCTCAATCTCGCGCGGCAGATCGCCGGCGCCATCGACATCATCGTGCAGATCTCGCGCCTGCCGTCGGGAAAACGGCGCATCACTTCCATCAGCGAGGTGACCGGCGTCGTGGACGAAGTCATCGCCATGCAGGAGCTGTTCTCTTTCGAAAGGCAGGCCATGCCCGGTTCGACCGACGAAGGGCGCTGGGTCTGCAACCGGCTGAAGCCGCATAGTCCCAAGCTGGCCGGCCTTCGGGCGTCCTGGTTATGAACGCCGCCACGGTCGTTGCGCTGCTCGCCGCCGTGCTGATGGCCGGCGGCGCCGTGCTGCTGTGGTCGGGCGCGCAGCGCCATGACCGGCGCGGCTTGGTCAGCAAACGCCTGGAAGAATGGGCGAGCACGCATCCGCACGAATACGAACGCCGCACCGACGAGCGGACCGGCATGTTGCGCATCGCCTGGTTCGCTCGCCATCTGCCGCGCAGCGGGCTCAGCTTCAGCCAGAACCAGCAAGCCGCCCTGGTCGGTCTGCCGTTGCTGCTGCTGCCGCTGTCGGCCATCCTCTTCGGCGCTTGGGCGGCGCTGTTCCTTGCCCTGCTTTATCCCGCACTGCTGTATGGCGCGCTGCACTGGCAGATACGCCGCTTCGCCGCCGCCCTGGTGGCCAATTTGCCGGCCTATCTCGACAGCGTGGCGCGCTCGCTCGCCGTCGGCAACACCATGCCGGTCGCGCTCAAGCTGGCAATGGAGCAAAGCCCCGAACCGATCCCGCACGTGTTCCGCCAGGTGGCGCGGCGCCATGAGCTGGGCGTCTCCATCGAGAACGCACTGGAACAGGTCGCCGCCACTTTCCGCATACGGGAACTGCAGCTGCTCGCCTCGGCCGTCATCGTCAACAGCCGCTACGGCGGGAAGATGGAAGTGATATTGAGCAACATCGCCAACGCCATCCGCGAATCCGACCGCGCCCAGCGCGAACTGGTCGCGCTGACGGCCGAGACCCGGCTCAGCGCCTGGATACTGTCGGCATTGCCGCTCGTCATCCTGGTCATGCTGGGCGCCACCAATCCGGGCTACATACGCGGCATGTGGCTCGACGACAGCGGCCGCTGGATGTTGCTGGCCGCCTTCGGGCTCGACGTGGCCGGCACTTTGATATTGCTGCGCATGGCGCGTGTCTGAGAGGGTTCCGTCCATGGATCTGTCGCTCCAATTCCCCCTGCTGCTGGCGCTGGCCGTGATGCTGTTCAGCCTCGGCCTGCTGTGGCTTATCCTGGCGGCGCTGGAACGCATGCGCGGCGTGCGCAGCAGCACCCAGTTGATGCTGCGCCACAGCGAGAACCTTGCCTTTCGCGGCCGCCTGAGCGACCTGCTGGGGGAGGGCGACACCGTGCTGGAACGCATGATCCGGCGCATGGCGAGACTGATGCTGGAGGAGGAACCCGAGGACGACACCTACTATCTGGAAGAGCGCACCTGGCTGATGCAGGCCGGCGTCCGCGGATCGCGGGCGGTGATCCTGTTCGCCGCATTGCGCCTCGGCCTGCCGGTGGCGGGACTGGTCATCCTGTCGCTGAGCTGGGTCGGCTCTGCGCTGGAGGTGCTGTT
>JBQGEN010000010.1:0-2317 GCA_052039615.1 Sideroxyarcus sp.
AGGCCTTCTGCCTCGGGACCGATGATCAGGCGACGCACTACCAGGAACACGAAGAACAGACCGGAGAAGACCGAGATCAGCATCCCCAGCATGGAGAACATCTGCAACGGCACCAGCGAGAAGCCGGTCATGAGGTCGAAGTTGAGGCGGATCAGGCTGTACATCGAATACTTGGATTCGCCCGCCGCACGCTCCTCGTGCCCCACCACCACCTCGGCGGGATTGCGCGCGAAGCTGTAGGCCAGCGCCGGGATGAAGGTGCTGACTTCCTTGCAGCTGTTCACGGCGTCGATGATGTGGCGGTCATAGGCGCGGAACATGCAGCCCTGGTCGGTCATCTTGATGCGGGTGATCTTTTCGCGCAGGCCGTTCATGGCGCGCGAGGCGACATGGCGCCACATGCTGTCGCTGCGCTGGCGGCGGATGGAACCGACGTAATCGTGCCCTTCGTCCATCTTCGCCAACAGCAAGCCGGTGTCTTCCGGCGGATTCTGCAGGTCGGCATCCAGCGTCACCACGCGTTGGCCGCGGCACTGCTCGAAGCCGGCCATGATCGCCATGTGCTGACCGAAGTTGCCGTTGAACAGCACCACGCGCGTCACATCCGGACGTTTCTGGAACTGCTCGCGCAGGATGGCGGCGGAACGGTCGCGGCTGCCATCGTTGACGAACACGATCTCGTAGCTGATGCCGAGCTTGTCCAGCGCGGGGTACAGACGGTCGAACAAGGCCTGCAGACCTTGTTCTTCGTTGTAGACGGGAATGACTACGGAAAGTTGAGGGTTATTCATAGGGGCGGCATTTTACCGCAGAGCGCCCGGATAACGAAATTGCGTGTTTCACAGTGTGCTATAAGTACAACTCATTGCACCATCTGGCGCGCAACGTGCCTGAACGCTCCAGGGCTCCAAATGGGGCACCCATCACCTGCTCCCATTCAAAATCCGAAATCAGTCTGGTCTTCAACTCGCACGCCCACATCGTTCTTTACCACCGGCCGGCCCGGCCTTCTTTGCGCCCGCCGCACACCAACAGCAGCACACATCATTTCGCTGAACCGTTCGCTTCCCAACGGTTGGCCCTGCGCCAGCGCAAGCCGTATGTCCGCCAACGCCTCTTCATCCAACTCACTGCGGAACAGCGAACGATACGCTGCCAGTCTATCGCCCTCTTCCTTCCCCAGGTCCAGGTATTGCGGATGGGGCGTGATGCGTTCGTCCACTTGCCCCAAGCCGTTATGCCGATAGCTGGACCAGCGATATTGCGCCGGATCGTTCACCATGTTTGCGCGCACCGGGTTGAGTTCGATGTAGCGCATGCAGGTCAGCAGATATTCTTCTGCCTGCACCAGGCTGGATTTGAAGCGTCCTTCCCACAGGCTGCCGGTGCGGCGATAGCTGCGGTTGATGTATTGCACGTAGCGCCGTCCGATGGATTGCATCATCTTGGCGATGCCATCCGGTTTTTGCGGCGTCACCAGCAGATGCACGTGGTTTGTCATGAGGACATAGGCATGGATGGCGCAGTGCCAATCGCCAGCCGATTTCCGTAGCCAGTGGAGGTAGCAGTGATAGTCCTCTTCGGCAAAGAAACACGGCTCGCGATTGATTCCGCGCTGCACGATGTGCTGCGGGATGTCGGCTAATTTAATGCGTGGGCGACGTGGCATGGCGGTTCAAAATTAATTGCGATGCTGACCCCTTTTATTTCGTTATCCGTGCACGACGGGGCATGGCTCAACTCCTGCTCGATTGATGTCGTCGGGTGATTTCAATTGGGCTCCGTCCCCACTAGGTCGAAACTGCCTCGAAGCCGCTTCCATCATCAGGATTCGCATGTTTCGTAGCCTCCCATCCTTGCGGGATAGGAAATAGGTTAGTCTCAAGTCGAGTAGAAATGTACGAAGCACCTGCCATCAAAGCGTAATTTACATCGCTAATCGTAGTCACGTTTATTCCTCCTTAAAGATTGAGTTGCACGGACAAGCTTCAATACTGATTTTTTTGCGTTCACAAAATCTCAAACATGCTTCCATCGATGGCATATCGGTAAACCAATCTGGACTTAACCAACCTGCACCTTTGTAGTAGTCCGTTCTAACGCACTCACGCCCCCCATTCGGCATCGGTTCCCGCAGAATGGTTTTGTATTGTGGGTATTGGGTCAATTCGGCATTCCGCCTCTTGATCGTTTCCGGCGGAACCAGCCCTTCCCTCACCATCAACTCCACATCCTGATGGCCAAGGTAGATCGCGACGTTGAGCGCCTTGAATTCGGCGGGGAATTCGGACAACGGAATGCGTTGCCATTCCTTGCC
>JBQGEN010000011.1:0-16985 GCA_052039615.1 Sideroxyarcus sp.
TGCGATGTCGCGGGTGACGGCGACGTAGGTGGACATGTCGGTGACGGTGATCTTGCCGACCTGTTCGCGGGTGAAGCCGGCTTCGCCGGTGAGCGCGCCCAGCACGTCGCCGGGGCGGATCTTTTCCTTGCGGCCGCCGAGGATCTGCAGCGTGACCATGGGCGGGATCAGCGGGGCGTTGTGTTCGCGCTGCAGCTTGTCCAGTTCTTCCCACTCCGGTTCTATGCCCATCAGTTTGGCGATGTTGCCGATGCGGTTCATCTCGGCGGGGCTGGCCAGGTTGAAGGCGCTGCCTTCTGCATCCGCGCGGCCGGTGCGGCCGATGCGGTGGATGTGCACTTCGGGATCGGGGGTGACGTCGACGTTGATGACGGCTTCCAGTTGCGCGATGTCCAGACCGCGCGCGGCGACGTCGGTGGCGACCAGCACGGAGCAGCTGCGGTTGGCGAACTGGATCAGCACCTGGTCGCGCTCGCGCTGTTCCATGTCGCCGTTCAGCGTGAGCGCGTGGATGCCCTCGGCATGCAGCACGTCGAGCAGGTCGCGGCATTGCTGCTTGGTGTTGCAGAAGGCCAGCGTACTGACCGGACGGTAGTGCTTGAGCAGGGCGGCGACGGCAGGCAGACGGCTGTCGTGTCGCACCTCGTAGAAGTGCTGGCGGATCTTGCTGTCGTCGTGCTGTTCGGCCAGTTTCACTTCCTGCGGCTGGTGCATGAACTGACGTGCCAGCCGGGTGACGCCTTCGGGGTAGGTGGCGGAGAACATCAGGGTCTGGCGACGGTCCGGGCAGCGTTTCACCACGAATGCGATGTAGTCGTAGAAGCCCATGTCCAGCATGCGGTCGGCTTCGTCCAGCACCAGCGTGTTGATGGCGTTCAGTTCCAGTGTGCCGCGCTCGATGTGGTCCATGATGCGGCCCGGCGTGCCGACCACGATATGCGCGCCGAATCCCAGGCTTTCGCGCTGCGGACGCATGGTGCTGCCGCCGACCAGCGTGAGGATCTTGATGTTGTGCATGTAGCGCGCGAGGCGGCGCAGTTCCTGCGTGACCTGGTCGGCCAGTTCGCGCGTGGGGCACAGCACCATGGCCTGCACGCCCAGATGCTTGGGATTGAGTTTGGTCAGCAGCGGCACGCCGAAGGCGGCGGTCTTGCCGCTGCCGGTCTTGGCCTGCGCGATGAGGTCGTGCCCGGCCAGCGTGATCGGCAGGCTTTCGGCCTGGATCGGCGTCATGCTGTGATAGCCGAGCTGTTGCAGGTTGCCCAGCATGGCGGGCGGCAGCTTCAGTTCGCTGAAGGCGCGGCCGGTGGTGGCGGAAGTAGGTGTAGTCATTTCTGTCATGCGTGATTCCTCGCCTGTGGCGGGTCCTGTTATAGTTGTGCCAACTTCATGTTGGCGGTAAATCATGCCCAAACACACCAAGCCCGATCATGCCCGCCTCGACCGCGTCGTCGCCGAAGCGCGCAAGCAACGCGAACTGCGCGAGGCGGGTTATCGCGAACGCGCGCTCAAGATATATCCGCACATCTGCGGACGCTGCGGGAGGGAGTTCTCGGGCGCACGTCTGCGTGAATTGACGGTGCATCACCGCGACCACAACCACGACAACAATCCGCCGGACGGCAGCAACTGGGAGTTGCTATGCCTGTACTGCCACGACAACGAACACTCGCGCGTGATGGATGAGGTGGTGCGCGACCGGAAGGAAGGCGCTCAGGCTGCGGCGACGCACAATCCTTTCGCCGACCTGAAAGCGATGCTCAGTAAGAAATCAGATCAATCCAACAACAGTTGAGCGCTACTGTCGCCGGGGCACGCCTGCATGCGCCGGCGATTCGAAAACTCCCGCAAACTCCGCCGCTCAACTCTGGCGCTTGAACAGCGCCGGAATCTGCGGCTTGGGCCGGCCCGTTACCGGTTCGTCGGGCTGCTTCACCGGCGCGGCCGGCGCGCTGATGCTCGGCACATAAGGCTTGTCGAACCACGGATCATGGGCAGGTTTCTTCGGCGCCGGCGCGTGATATCCATGGCTGCGTTCCACGTGCTCGGCGCGCGGTGCGCGCTGCGGCCGCGCGGCAGGCCGGGGCAGGTCGGCCCGTTCCTTCGCGATCTCTTTCTTGATCAGCTTCTCGATATCGGCCAGATACTTCTCTTCCTCCGGCGACACCAGCGAGATCGCCGTGCCGGATGCGCCCGCGCGGCCGGTGCGGCCGATGCGGTGCACGTAATCTTCCGCCGCATGCGGTATCTCGTAGTTGATGACCATCGGCAGGCTCTCGATGTCCAGCCCGCGTGCCGCCACGTCGGTGGCGATCAACACGGCGACCCTGCCCTGCTTGAATGCGTCCAGCGCCTGCATGCGCTCCAGCTGGGTCTTGTCGCCATGGATGGCATCGGCCGCGACACCGTCGCGCACTAGCTGCTTGGCCAGGCGGCTGGCGGTGAGCTTGGTCTTGGTGAACACGATGACCTGCTTGGCATCGTCGCCGCGCAGCAGCTGCGTGAGCAGCTGATGCTTGTCTTCCTGCTCGACCAGATACACCTTCTGCGTGATGTTCTCGGCAGACGCGTTGCTGCGCGCGACTTCGATCAGTGACGGGTGGTTCATGAAATCTTCCGACAGCTTCTTGATCTCGTTCGAGAAGGTGGCGGAGAACATCAGGCTCTGGCGCTGTTTGGGCAGCAGGGCCAGGATGCGCTTCAGCGCGGGCATGAAGCCCATGTCGAGCATGCGGTCGGCCTCGTCCAGCACCAGCACCTGCACCTGGTTCAGCAGCACCGTCTTCTGTTCGATGTGGTCCAGCAGGCGGCCAGGCGTCGCCACCAGGATCTCCACGCCGGTCTTCAGGTGCGGCGTCTGCGTCTTGATGTCCACACCGCCGTACACCACCAGCGAACGCAGGTGCGTGTGCTTGGCATAGGTGCGGACGCTCTCTTCCACCTGCACCGCCAGTTCGCGCGTCGGCACCAGGATCAGCGCACGCACCGGATGCTTGGCGGGCGAGGTGCTGGAGCTGGCATGCGGCAACAGCTTCTGCAGCAGGGGCAGCGCGAACGCCGCGGTCTTGCCCGTGCCGGTCTGCGCACCTGCCATCAGGTCGCGACCTTCCAGCACCACGGGGATGGCCTGGGCCTGGATCGGGGTGGGGGTGGTATATCCGAACTCGGTGAGAGCCTTGAGGATCTGGGGGGCCAGCTTCAGGTCGGCAAAACTAACAGTATCCAATTATCTTCTCTTCGTAGTGGTCGTGGCTTGAATGGGTGCATTATACGCCCCCTGCATCAATACTCGTTCGCGCCAGCATTGGCCCTATAATCGCCCGCCTCGACAAGACCTTACCGCACATGAGCCACCCCGACACACCCGATACTCCGCACGCCCCTCCCGTTGTCGCCATCATCGGCGGCGGACCCGCCGGACTGATGGCGGCCGAGGTGCTGGCGCAGGCGGGCATGCGCGTGGACCTGTACGACGCGATGCCCAGCGTGGGACGCAAGTTCCTGATGGCCGGCAAGGGCGGGATGAACATCACTCATGCCGAGCCGTTCGATGTCTTCCTCACGCGCTACGGCACGCAGCGCGACCGCGTCGAACCGCTGCTGCGCGCCTTTCCTCCCGATGCCCTGCGCCAATGGATACACGGCCTCGGGATCGAGACTTTTATCGGCACCTCCGGTCGTGTCTTTCCCGCCGACATGAAGGCCGCGCCGCTGTTGCGCGCCTGGCTGCACCGCCTGCGCGAGCGCGGCGTGCATTTCCACGCGCGCCATCGCTGGTGCGGGTGGGACGATCAGGGGGCGTTGCGCTTCGGCACGCCGGACGGCGAACGCATCGTGCATACTGATGCGGTGTTGCTGGCGCTAGGCGGTGGCAGCTGGCCGCAGCTCGGTTCGGACGGCGCGTGGGTATCGCTGCTGGCACAACGCGGCATCGCCATCGCGCCGCTGCGCCCTTCCAACTGCGGCTTCGACGTGCAATGGAGCGCTCACTTCCGCGAGCGTTTCGTCGGCGAGCCGCTCAAGTCCGTTGCCGCCAGCTTTGGCGATATGCGCAAGCAGGGCGAATGCGTCATCACCGAACACGGCATCGAAGGCGGCCTGATCTATGCGCTTTCTGCCGCGCTACGCGACGAGATCGAACGCAGCGGCCACGCGACCTTGCATCTCGACCTGCTGCCGGACTGGCCATTGCAGCGCGTGCAGGACGAGGTGTCACATCCGCGCGGCTCGCGCTCGCTCTCCAGCCACCTGCAAAGCCGCCTCGGGTTGAAAGGCGTGAAGGCCAACCTGCTGCGCGAGGCGCTGAGCGCGGAGCAGATGCACGACGCAACTCTGCTGGCCCGCACCATCAAGGCGCTGCCGCTGCGTCTCGTCGCCGCACGCCCGCTGGTTGAGGCGATCAGCAGCGCGGGCGGCGTCGCGTTCGAAGCGGTGGATGAACATTTGATGCTGAGAAAAACGCCCGGCGTGTTCGTTGCCGGCGAGATGCTGGACTGGGAAGCGCCCACCGGCGGCTATCTGCTCAGCGCCTGTTTCGCCAGCGGCCGCGCCGCCGGACATGGCGTGCTCGGCTGGCTGCAACAACCCCGCGCGGCACAGGGTTTGTAAGGTCCAGGGGACTTTCCGGGGCACAGTCATGCGCTACAATGCGCAGCACTTTTCCCACCCGAAGGACTGAACCATGAAGCAATACAGCAAACGCACCGCCGTCTTCCACTGGCTGATCTTCCTGCTCGTCGTCGCCGCCTTCTTTGTCGGTCATGAATTGGGCGAAAGCAAGGATGCCGCACAGAAGCTTTCCATGTTTCCGGTGCACTTCCTGATCGGCGACCTGATCCTGCTGCTCACCCTGGTGCGCATCTATTTCCGCAAGAAGGACGGCGAGCCTGCCCCGGCCAATGCCAATCCGTTGCTGAACAAGATTGCCGCGGCTACCCACGGCCTGCTCAACCTCACGGTCATCGCCGTGGTGATTTCCGGCATGGCCACGGCCGCCACCTCCGGCGTGATCGAGGCACTGAAAGCGAGCGACCCGAACCTGGTGCCGGACTTCGCCCAGGTCGCGGCCAAGGGCTACCATCAGCTGTTCATCGGCGTGTTGCTTCTTCTGGTGGTGTTCCATGTACTGGCTGCGGTGTATCACCAGTTCATCGTCAGGGACAACCTGATGCGCCGCATCATGATCAAGCGTTTCGAGAACTGATCCAACCCCCAGAAACGGGCGGCGCGAGCGCCGCCTTTTTTCATTTTGGATACCTCGCTGATCAAATCCGTCCACGTCACCTGCGTCGCGCTCAGTTATTCGCTGTTCGTCCTGCGCGGGGTGTGGATGTTGCGCGACTCGCCGCTGATTCAACGGCGCTGGGTGAAGTACGCGCCGCATACGGTGGACACGCTGCTGCTCGCCAGCGCCATCACGCTGGCCTGGCAACTCGGCATCTCGCCGCTGGAAGCGCCGTGGCTGGCTGCCAAGATCGCGGCGCTGCTGCTGTATATCGGCATCGGTTCGGTCGCGCTGAAACGCGGCAAGACCAGACGTGTCCGCATCGTTGCCTGGCTGACGGCGCAAGTCGTGTTCTTGTATATCGTGAGCGTGGCCGTGACGCACGACCCCGCTCCTTGGCAAACTCTTTAGGAAAATCGCAGTGAAGATACCGGCTCGCTACAGCAACCTGCTTTTTGGAGGCATGCTCTCCATCATCATGGTCTCCATCATCTCGGGCACGGTAGTGCTGATCAATCAGGGCTATGACGCGGAATTCTTTGGCCGCTGGTTCAAGGGATTCGCGACCGCGTGGCCCATCGCCTTCCCCACCGTGCTGTTCGTCGCGCCGTTCGTGCGCAGGGTGGTAGCGAAGGTCACGGCCTGATCAGCTTCTTTTCCAGCCGACCAATACCGCAAACACGCCCAGCAGCACGTACCAGACCAGCGACCACTCCGGAATGCCGAGCGCGAGGAAGGTCCAGCCCTTGGCGGCGCACTCGCCGGAGCCGTGCAGCAACTCCTGCCACACTTCGGACATGGGGAAGTTCTGCAGCATGTATTCCAGCCCCGGGCCGCAACCGGGAACCTGATCCGCGGGTAGATGCTGGATCCAGATATGGCGCGCAGCGACCGCCACGCCGGACAGAGCGAAGAGCGCAATCAATATCGAATAGAGCCTGGCGCCGACCCGTTGCGCATTGTGCAGCGCGGCGACGAGAAACAGCGCGCCGATGGCGATGAAGATGACGCGCTGCACCATGCACAGGGGACACGGGTCCTGGCGCAGCACGTATTGCAGATACAGCGCCGCGCAGAACAACACGGCTACGGTCACTGCACCGAGCAGATACAGCCAGCGCCTGGAAAGTGCGCTCCAGATGGTGAGCAGTTTGTTCAAGATCATTCCCTCTCCCCGCCCCCTCTCCCACAAGCGGGAGAGGGGCGCAGGATCATTCCGCCTCTTCTATCCACGCGGCCTGGATCGCTTCCAGCACCTTCTCGCCGCCGTGGCTGTGATCGTCGTCGAAGCCCGGCAGGTCGACCACGTAGTTGTGCAGGTCGACAAAACGCACCGTGCGCGGGTCGATATCGGGATGTTTCTCGGTCAGCGCGATCGCGATGTCGCGCACGTCTATCCATTTCATTTGAGAGCTCCAGAAAATTGTAGCGAGCGATCCGAGAGCAAGGCGCACGGCGCGCAGAAACCGGAATGTACCGTTAGTACATGAGGATTTCGAGCACCGCGCAACGCGGCTATCGGATTGCGCAGTAAATTTGATGGGGCTCTCATTTGCTATGCCCCTCCTTCGCCATGTTGATGGTGTACTTGGGTATCTCGATCACCAGATCCTGGTCGGCGACGATGGCCTGGCAGGAAAGGCGCGAGTTCGCTTCCAACCCCCATGCCTTGTCCAGCATGTCTTCTTCCAGTTCCGTGGCTTCGGCCAGACTGCCGAAACCCTCGCGCACGATGACATGGCAGGTGGTGCAGGCGCAGGATTTTTCGCAGGCGTGCTCGATCTCGATGCCGTGCTCCAGCAGCGCATCGCACACCGAGGTGCCCGGCGCGACGTCGAACAGCGCGCCCTTGGGGCACAACTCCACATGCGGCAACACGATGATCTGCGTCATATCAGCCCTCGAGGTCGGATAGTTTGTGTCCGGCCAGCGCGCGTTTCACGCTCTGGTCCATGCGCTTCTGGGCGAACTCGGTGGTGGCGAGATTCAGCGTCTCCAGCGCGCGCTTGATGGCCTGATGGTCGCTGCCTCCAAGCACGGCGCGCAGCGCATCCATGCTGGCGCGGATGCGCGCTTGCGCTGCCGCATCCAGCAGTGCATCACCGTCCTGCTGCAGGGCGTTATCCACCGCTTCCAGCAGTTGAGCCGCCTCGGTCTGCTGTTCGCGCAGTGCGCGCGCCTGCATGTCGTCGCGCGCATGCTGTGCGGATTCCTTCAGCATACGGGTGATCTCCTCGTCGGACAGGCCGTAGGATGGTTTCACCGTGATGTGGGATTCGATGCCGCTGGCCATCTCGCGCGCGGTGACGCTGAGCAGGCCGTCGGCATCCACCTGGAAGGTGACGCGGATGCGCGCGGAGCCGGCCACCATGGGCGGGATTCCGCGCAGTTCGAACTTCGCCAGCGAGCGGCAATCGCTCACCAGTTCGCGCTCGCCCTGCACCACGTGGATGCTCATCGCGGTCTGTCCGTCCTTGTAGGTGGTGAATTCCTGCGCGCGGGCGCTGGGGATGGTGCTGTTGCGCGGGATGACTTTTTCCACCAGGCCGCCCATGGTCTCCAGACCCAGCGACAACGGAATCACGTCCAGCAGCAGCCAGTCGTCGCCGCTGCGGTTGCCTGCGAGCACGTTGGCCTGGATCGCCGCGCCCAGGGCCACCACCTTGTCGGGATCGAGGTTGTTCAGCGGCGCCTGGCCGAAGAAGTCGCCGACCGCCTGCTGGATGTGCGGCATGCGCGTCGCGCCGCCCACCATCACCACGCCCTTGACGTCCGCGGCGGTGAGCTTGGCGTCGCGCAAAGCCTTGCGCAAGGCCTGCAGGGTGCGCTGCACCAGGTTCTGCGTCATCTCGTGGAATGCGGCGCGGCCCAGCACATTGTCGATCACCTCGCCGCTGGAAAGCATGGCGGTGATGCGCGCTTCGTTGTGCTCGGTCAACTGTTCCTTGGCGGCGCGCGCATGGGTCAGCAAGGTGCGGATATCCGGCGCCGGCAGGGCCGAGAGGCCATTCTTCTCCAGCAGCCAGCAATAGATGCGGTGGTCGAAATCGTCGCCGCCCAGGGCCGAGTCGCCATTGGTGGAAAGCACTTCGAACACGCCCTTGGAAAGGCGCAGGATGGAGACATCGAAGGTGCCGCCGCCCAGGTCGTACACTGCGTATACGCCTTCGGACGCGTTATCCAGCCCGTAGGCGATGGCTGCGGCGGTGGGCTCGTTGAGCAGCCGCAGCACGTTGAGTCCCGCCAGGCGCGCGGCATCCTTGGTGGCCTGGCGCTGCGCATCGTCGAAGTAGGCCGGCACGGTGATGACCGCACCGACCAGTTCGCCGCCCAGCGCCTGCTCGGCGCGAGCACGCAATACTTTCAGTATCTCGGCGGAGATCTCGACCGGGCTCTTGATGCCGGCCGCCGTGCGCAGCTGCAGCATGCCGGGCGCATCGACGAAGCGGTACGGCAGGTTGCTGACGTCGCCCACATCCTTGAGGCCGCGCCCCATGAAGCGCTTCACCGAAACGATCGTGTTGTGCGGATAGGCGCTCTGCTCATCCTGCGCCGCGCGTCCGACCAGCACCTCGCCATCGGTCGCGAAATGCACCACGGAAGGCAGCAAGGCATTGCCTTCCACGTCGTTCAGGACGGTGCTGATCCCGCTGCGCACGGTCGCGACGAGCGAGTTGGTGGTGCCAAGGTCGATGCCGACTGCCAGACGGTGCTGGTGCGGCGCGGCGCTGAGGCCGGGTTCTGCGATCTGCAACAATGCCATCGTTAATAGTCTAGTTCTTCGAATGCGGAGCCGATCTCCTCCGCAAGTTTTTCGAGAAATTTGAGTTTGCGCACTATACCGGATGCGGCGGCGTAATCGTGCGTGTCATCCAGGTCCCGCGCCAGTTCCTGGTGCAGGGCGCGAACCATGTGCTGCACGCGCTGCTCCAATCCTTCCAGCACGGTGCCGTCTTTCGCCTGCTTCGCCTCCTCCAGCGCCTCGCGCCATTCCATCTGCTGCATCAGGAAATCGGTCGGCATGGCCGTGTTGCTCTCTTCCTGCGTATCGACGCCGTGCAGCGTCAGCAGATAGCGCGCACGCTGCAGCGGATCATGCAGGGCCTGGTAGCCCTCGTTGACGCGCGTCGCCCACTGCATGGAAAGGCGGCGCTCGGCTTCGGAGAGGTGGGCGAACTTGTCGGGATGCACCTGTGCTTGCAGCGTGCGGTATTGCTGTTCGAGCGATGCGGTATCGATCTGAAAACGAGCGGGAAGATTAAAGAGCGAAAAGAAATCCTGCTGCAGATCGAACGGCCTCATCAGGCACGACCCGACGCGTCGAGGAAAAGCTGCGCCGCCGGTCCGGATCCGGCATGACTCATGGGCGAAGAAAGCGAGCTCATCAGACCTTGAAACTCTCGCCGCAGCCGCAGGTGTCTTTCACATTGGGATTGTTGAACTTGAACCCCTCGTTCAAACCCTCGCGCGTGTAATCCAGTTCCATGCCGTCGATATACGGCAGGCTGTGCTGGTCGACCAGTACGGTGATGCCGTGACTTTCGAACTGCATGTCCTCGCTCTCCACCGCGTCGGCGAACTCCAGCTTGTAGGCCATGCCGGAACAGCCGCTGGTGCGCACGCCGAGACGCAGGCCGACGCCTTTGCCGCGTTTTGCCAGAAAGTTCTGCACATGCTTGGCCGCATTCTCGGTCAGGGTGATCGCCATTTCGTTCTCCTACTTGTTTCCGTTGCAGGCGGCCGTCTCCACCAGCGCACCGCTCTTCGCCTTGTAATCCGCCACTGCCGCCTTGATGGCGTCTTCGGCCAGGATGGAGCAGTGGATCTTCACCGGCGGCAACGCCAACTCCTCGGCGATCTGCGTGTTCTTGATCGCCAGCGCCTGATCCACCGTCTTGCCCTTGACCCATTCGGTGACCAGCGAACTGGACGCGATGGCGGAACCGCAGCCGTAGGTCTTGAATTTCGCATCCTCGATGACGCCATCCTTGCCGACCTTGATCTGCAGCTTCATCACGTCGCCGCAAGCCGGCGCGCCGACCATGCCGGTGCCGACGTCGGATGCATCCTTGTCCAAAGAACCGACGTTACGCGGATGCTCGTAGTGATCCAGTACTTTTTCGCTGTAAGCCATTTCAATATCTCCTGATTGCTCTCCTGAACGCCGATGATTTTCCCGATAGGCACTGCGGAGGGCAGCTTGTTTACCAATGGTAAACAAGCTGCCCTACCACGCAGCGGATCGGGCAAAGGGCGGCGTTCAGTGTGCCGCCCACTGCACAGTATTCATATCTATGCCTTCCTTGTACATATCCCATAAGGGGGATAGCTCGCGGAGTTTGGCAATCTTTTCCTGCAACAGTTTCACGGCGTAATCCACCTCTTCCACTGTGGTGAATCGCCCGATGGTGAAGCGGATCGAGCTGTGCGCCAGTTCGTCGTTGCGTCCCAGCGCGCGCAGCACGTAGGACGGCTCCAGGCTGGCCGAGGTGCAGGCCGAGCCGCTGGACACCGCAATATCCTTCACCGCCATGATCAGCGATTCGCCTTCGACGAAGTTGAAGCTCACGTTGAGGTTGTGCGGCACGCGGCTTTCCATGTCGCCGTTAAGGTACACCTCTTCCATGCCGGACAAGCCTTTCCACAGGCGGTCGCGCAGCATGCGGATGCGTTCGTTCTCGGCCGCCATCTCTTCCCTGGCGATGCGAAAGGCTTCGCCCATGCCGACGATCTGGTGCGTGGCCAGCGTGCCGGAGCGGAAGCCGCGCTCGTGACCGCCGCCGTGCATCTGCGCTTCCAGGCGCACGCGCGGCTTGCGCCGCACGTACAGCGCGCCGATGCCTTTCGGACCGTAGGTCTTGTGCGCGGAAAACGACATCAGGTCGACCTTGAGCTTCTGCAGATCGATGGCCACCTTGCCTGTCGCCTGCGCCGCATCGACATGGAACAGCACGCCCTTGTCGCGACAGAGGCTGCCCAGCGTCTCGATATCCTGGACCACGCCGATCTCATTGTTCACCAACATCACCGAGGCCAGGATAGTGTCGGGCCGCAGCGCGGCCTTGAACGTCTCGACGTCGACCAGCCCGTTCGCCTGCGGTTCGAGGTAAGTCACCTCGTAGCCTTCGCTCTCCAGGTGGCGCATGGTGTCGAGCACGGCCTTGTGCTCAGTCATCACGGTGATCAGGTGCTTGCCCTTGTCACGGTAGAAATGCGCCGCGCCCTTCAGCGCCAGGTTGTTGGATTCGGTCGCGCCGGAGGTCCACACGATCTCTTTCGGATCGGCGTTGACCAGGGCCGCAACCTGCTCGCGCGCATGCTCCACCGCCTCGTCCGCCGTCCAGCCGAAGGAGTGCGAACGCGAGGCCGGATTGCCGAACTTCTCGGTGAGGTAGGGGATCATCGCTTCGGCCACGCGCGGGTCGACCGGCGTGGTCGCCGAATAGTCCAGATAGACGGGAAGATGAAGTGCCATATTAAGTCCTCGCGGATCAGGCCGTGACCTGTTGTGCTGTCTTCTTGGCGGGCGTCACTTTCACCTCGACCGTCTCGGAGCGAACTTGTCCGTCGACCAGTTGCTGGAGATTGATCTTGCCCAGGTATTCGTGGATCGCCTCATTCAGGCCATACCACAGTTCATGCGTCAGGCAGGGCTTGCCGTCCTGGCAGGTGCCCTTGGTTTCGCAGTTGGTGGCATCCAGCGCTTCGTCCACCGCGACGATGATGTCGACCACGGTGATCTTGTTCGCCGGGCGCGCCAGGCAATAACCGCCGCCGGGACCGCGCACGCTGGCGACCACGTTGTTGCGGCGCAACTTGCCGAACAGCTGCTCCAGATAGGACAAGGAAATCTTCTGGCGCTCGCTGATGCCCGCCAGCGTCACCGGGCCTTTGCCCCCGCGCATCGCCAGATCGACCATCGCCGTCACTGCAAATCGTCCTTTGGTTGTAAGTCTCATAACGTTTCCCCTCAAATAAATTCAAACCGGCACGGTGAGGCCACCGCACCCTTACTCATGTTCCAGCTAGGGGGATAATAGAATACCTGATTCTTTTAATCAACAATTTTATTCAGGTGATTCGGATCGAACTTGTCGGCGGTGGCCCGCTCCTCTTCCACGCGCACACCCATTTTCTCCAGTTGCTGCAGGATGAAATCGATGCGCTGGTCCACGGTCACGCTGTGCCCGATCAGGCCGTGCAGGGCCTTGGCAACCGGATCGTTCTGGTCGTTGCCGATGCCGTAGGCGTTGAAGCCGTGGGCGACTTTCTTCTCCTCGTCCAGGATGCGTGCCGGGATGCCCGCCGCCGTGGCCCCGGCCGGAACCTCCTTCACCACCACCGCGTTGGAGCCGATCTTGGCGCCGTCGCCGATACGGATGGGCCCGAGGATCTTGGCGCCCGCCCCGACCACCACGCCGTTGCCCAGCGTCGGATGGCGCTTGCCTTCCTTCCAGGATGTGCCGCCCAGCGTCACGCCGTGATAGATGGTCACGTCGTCGCCGATCTCGGCGGTCTCGCCGATCACCACGCCCATGCCGTGATCGATGAAGAAACGGCGCCCGATGGTCGCCCCCGGGTGGATCTCGACGCCGGTGAGCCAGCGCGCGACATGCGACGTGAAGCGCGCCATCCATTTCAATTCGACGTGCCACAGCCAATGGGACAGGCGATGGAACATGCGCGCATGCAAGCCCGGATAGCAGGTCAGCACCTCGAAAGTGCTGCGCGCCGCCGGGTCGCGATCGAATACGCTGGCGATGTCTTCTCTAATGTTTTTGAACATCTGGATGTTCTTCCGAATAGCGTCTTCTCAGGCGCGCATTGTACTCGGTTGCGACCGTCAGGATACCGCGCAGAATGTTGATCTCCTCGTCTTCGAGACGGGTGCGCGAGTACAGGCGGCGCAGGCGCTGCATCAGGCGCGCCGGGTTCTGAGTGGTGAAGAAGCCGATCTCGAACAGCGTCTTTTCCAGGTGGGCATACAATCCTTCCACGCGCTCGTGCGTCGCCGGCCGTATCTCCGGCACGGCCGGCTGATGGCTTTGCGCGGCGACGCTCAGCTCATAGGCCATCACCTGCACCGCAGCGGCGATGTTGAGCGAGGAGAACTCAGGGTTGGCCGGGATGTTCACGCCCAGTTGGGCTTTGCCCATCTCTTCGTTGGTGAGCCCCGACATCTCGGTACCGAACAGCAGCGCCACGGGTTGCGTGGCGGCCTGCTGCAGCACCTGCGGCATCGCCTCGCGCGGCGTCTGCACCTCGATCGAGATATCGCGCAGGCGCGCCGTCATCGCCACGGTGAACGCGACGCCCTGCAGCGCCTCGTCGATGGAGGCGCACACCACGGCGTTGTGCAGGATGTCGTCCGCCCCGGCCGCCATCGCGGTGGCCTGGGCATCGGGGAAATGGCGCGGATTGACCAGGTACAGCCGGCTCAGGCCCATGGTCTTCATCGCCCGCGCCGCCGCTCCAATGTTGCCCGGATGGGTGGTGTGGCTGAGCACCACACGGACGTTAGTCAAAGGATTAGGTTTATTCAAAACGGAATACCAACTAAAATGCGGGCCGGATTTCCCCAGCTCATTAAAAAGGTCGTACTGATATGCACCCCATGCTCAACATCGCGGTGAAGGCCGCGCGTCGCGCCGGTAATCTCATCCACCGTGCCGCCGACAACCTCGACCACCTCACCGTGACCAAGAAATCCCACGCGGATTACGTCAGCGAAGTGGATCGCGCCGCCGAGCGCATCATCATCGAAGCCTTGAAGGAAGCCTATCCCAGCCATGCGATTCTAGCAGAAGAGAGCGGCGCCCAAGGCGAGTCGGAATACGTGTGGATCATCGACCCACTCGACGGCACCACCAATTTCCTGCACGGGGTGCCGCAGTACGCCGTGTCCATCGCCCTGCAGCACAACGGTGTGCTGACCCAGGCTGTCGTGTACGACCCGACCAAGAACGACCTGTTCACCGCCACGCGCGGCCGCGGCGCTTTCCTCAACGACAAGCGCATCCGCGTCAGCAAGCGCAAGGAGTTGAGCGACAGCCTGATCGGCACCGGCTTCCCCTACACCCGCTTCGAGCACATGGACGCCTACCTGGACATCTTCAAGGACGTCATGCAGAAGACCGCCGGCCTGCGCCGCCCCGGTGCGGCCTCGCTCGACCTGGCCTGGACGGCAGCGGGCCGCTTCGACGGCTTCTTCGAGACCGCGCTCAAGCCCTGGGACATCGCGGGCGGCGCCCTGCTCATCTCCGAGGCGGGCGGCATCGTGACCGACCTCGCGGGCAACCAGAACTTCCTCGAAAGCGGCCATATCTGCGCCGGCAACCCGCACATCCACGAACAACTGCTGCAGCTGATGGCGCCGCACCTCACCGAAGGGCTGAAACGCTAACGCCAATCCCGTTTCTCCGGCATCGGTATGGATTCAACCCTGCTCATCCTCGCGATCGCGGCCATCGTCATCGTGCTGATCTTCGAGTACACCAACGGTTTCCATGACGCCGCCAACATCATCGCCACCGTCATCGCCTCGCGCGCGATGACGCCGATGCAGGCCGTGCTGCTGGTGGCGTTCTTCGAGTTCCTGGGCCCCTTGCTGGGCGGCACGGCGGTGGCCAACACCATCGGCACCTTCGTCACGCTGGACGACATCGACCGCGTGCTGGCGCTGATGATCGTGCTGTGCGGCCTGCTCGGCGCCATCGCCTGGAACCTGCTGACCTGGTGGTTCGGCATCCCCTCCTCCTCGTCGCACGCACTGGTCGGCGGCCTGGCGGGCGTGGTCGTGGTCGCCGCAGGCAGCAGCCATGTGGCATGGGGATTCGGCGACCTGCTGCACGGAGAACTCAACGGCGTCGCCAAGGTGCTGGTCGCGCTGATCCTCTCGCCCATCATCGGCTTCTGGGTCGGCTACGCGCTGCACAAGGTCATGCTGGCGCTGCTGCGCGGCGCGCACCCCTCGATCAACCGCGACCTGCGCCACCTGCAGTTCGTCACCTCGGCCGGGCTGGCCTTCTCACACGGCGCCAACGACGCACAGAAGAGCATGGGCATCCTGACCCTAGTGCTGCTGCTGGGCGGATTCATCCCGACCTTCGAAGTGCCGTTCTGGGTGATGCTGGCCTGCTCGTTCGCCATCGTTCTGGGCATCCTCTCCGGCGGCTGGCAGATCGTGCGCACGCTGGGCTTCTCCATCTACAAGATCCGCCCGTTGCACGCGCTCGATTCGCAGATGACCGCCGCCGGCGTGATCTTCGGCTCGTCGCTGTTCGGCGCCCCGGTCTCCACCACGCACGTGGTCGCCTCGTCCATCATGGGCATCGGCGCCTCGGAGCGTCCCAAGGCGGTACGCTGGGGCAAGGCGCGCGAGATCGTCGCCACCTGGCTGATCACCATCCCCGGCGCGGCATTGATGGCGATTAGCTGCTATCTTCTCATCCACCTGTTCGTCTGAGAGTAAGGCCATGACCAAAGCACCCCACGCCTCCAAAACACTGCTGGCCATCATCCTGGACCGTGTCTTCCCCAAGGTGCCGGATTTCTTCCAGATGCTCTCCGAGCAGACCGACAAGGTCACGCACACCGTCGACCTGCTGGTCGCCTATATGGAGCACAACGACCCGCTGGTCGCGGACGCGCTCAAGCAGAACGTGCATGAGGCCGACCTGATCAAGGTGCGCAATCTGCACGAACTCAACGACGCATTCTCCACCCCGATCGACCGTGAGGACATCTATCGCGCCATCATGGCGCTGGACGACATTGTGCTGTACTGCAAGACCACGGTGCACGAGATGGACGTGCTCAGCGTCACCCCCGACGACTTCATGCGCGACATCTCGCACAGCATCAAGCAAGGCGTGGATGCGCTGGCCAAGGGTTATGCCAAACTCGGCACCACCCCGGCCGCCGCCGCTGACGATGCCAATGCCGCGCGCGAGGCCGACCGCCATGCGGAAAAGCTGTACCGCGCCGCCCTGCCCATCCTGTTCGAGGGCAGCGATTACATCAACATGTTCAAGCGCCGCGAGATCTACCGCCATCTGACCAATGCCGCACACCACATGGCCCAGTGCGCCAACCGCCTGCACGACATCGTGGTCAAGATCAGCTGAGAACGCTCACTTGTTGTCCTCGTCCACCGCCAGCCTGAGCATCTCGAAGATGTCCGGAATGGCGGCGGTC
This sequence comes from Sideroxyarcus sp., assembly GCA_052039615.1. Lineage (GTDB taxonomy): Bacteria > Pseudomonadota > Gammaproteobacteria > Burkholderiales > Gallionellaceae > Sideroxyarcus. The sequence goes on from JBQGEN010000011.1 coordinate 16,421, forward strand.
ACGCGATTCCAGTTCGGGATCAGCGGATTGCCCATGGGGTTCTCGACGAACGCCTGCGCGGCCATGGCGATGGCGCGGGTGAACGCCTCCACCGCCTTGGCCTCCTCGTGCCGGTCGAACGACAACCCGTTGATCATCGCGTCCGCCTCGTATTTCATCAGCGTGTCCTCGGCCTGGCGCAGATAGGTCACGCTCAACGAGCGGAACAGTCCTTCCGAGAACACCACGCCATCCGAGGCCAGCGTGCGGAAGATGGACTTGCAGATGTCCACCGCCATCTTCATCAGGCCCTTCTCGGCGTCCTCGGCGGAAAGCACCTGGTGCTTGTGCTCGTAGGTCGCGGCGATGTCCACCTGGCACACCCGGCGCGGTGAGTAGTTGCGGTACACCTCGGCCAGCGATCCCACTTCCAGCCCCCAGTCCGAAGGGATGCGGTTGATGCGCGCCATGTCCGCGCTCATGCTGAACTCGCCGGCGAGGGTGTAGCGGAAGCTGTCGAGGAAGGCGAGAAAAGCATGCCCGCCGGTCAGTTGCTGCAGCGAACGCACCAGCGGCGTCACCAGCA
>JBQGEN010000012.1:0-7221 GCA_052039615.1 Sideroxyarcus sp.
AGCTGATTTCCTGTCTGGGAGAGAAGGGCTGCAGGTAACAAAATTTCATGGCAAATGGGAGGACTTCGTAAGCAACCTGCCAGAAGATAGATGGACGTTCAGTCGAGTTGTTTCTGCACTCGACTCACCTAAAGACCGTATCGAGCTGCAGTCATCCCTGCCCAAATGGGTTGTGAACGGCTGGACAGGAGATTGTGATGCCGGAGTATCCCACCATGATTTCATCAATCACGCCTGTTTGGCGTGTCTTTATATGCCATCGGGCAGCGTAAAGAACGAAGATGAGCTCATTCTGGAAGCGCTGGGGCTACCTCCGGATCAATTGAGAGTGGTGCGCGACAGATTGGAGAAAGACATAGCAACGGATCGAGGTTTTCTGGGACTTGTAGCCAAGGGAAAGAATGTCGATCTGCAAAAATTGCTTCTCTTTGAAAATAAGCCGCTACGCGAGCTTTACACGAAAGCTGTATGCAGCGGGGCGGTCATGGAATTGGCTACCGGCACCAAAAGCACGGCGCGCGCAGAAGTGCCTATGCCGTTCCAGTCCGCATTTGCAGGGATACTGCAGGCGGCCGTTCTGATCGCGAATGCTGCCGACATCCCCTCTCTGCCCGGTTTTACACGCATCAACCTGATGAAGCCGTTTACCGGGGCAAATCCCGGCACCAGTTGGACACAGGCAAAGCACGCTCGGTGCTTTTGCAACGATGAAGATTACAAGCAAGCCTACAAAGAAAAATATGTATGAATTGAGGGCCAAGGGTGATACGCCGTCGAAGCGGCTGGTTGCTCACCGTGGAGCAAACGGTGATATGGCAGTGTTTGCGCCACGATTTATTGAAGGAAGGTTGGCTGGCTTTAACAAGGACATCCAGATATGCCTCACTCCGATTCAGTCAAAGGATGGTGCTGGCCTGACCCACGCTTACTTTCCTGCTCTGGCATCTTGCTGCGGGACACTCGAGTATCTAACCGCACTGTACAGAGGCAACACAAACGGAATCGGGTGGCGCCAAGTCGCTGCATTTGCAGATCGTTACCTGCCCCAACCGGCATTCGACGAAGAGACAGTTCGTGTACTCTTTGACGCCTTTCGACATCCCGTCGCTCACCGTGGAATTGCGAGCGGCATCTGGGTGGATCGCAACAACGGGCATGGGAAGGGCCGTCGCTTGACGTGGAAGGTTTCCGCAGATGCAAAGCGGCCAGCCTGCGAAGTTATTGCTGAGGCTGGAACACTTCAGGTGGACCCACCGTGGCCATCTTCATACACCCATCGCGTCCACATCCACCTTAAGGGACTGTGGAGCGACATACGAAATGCCGCAAAGGCTTATGCCAAGGACGTCGCAGTCGATAAGGGGCTTCAAGCCAACTTTGAGGCCTGTATGAGGCAACTGTACCCCCGGTGATGCTATGCGACGCATAACCCTTCAATCCGCCGGACCTGCGCGAGAAGCCGCTCAGGCCGGTGATTTCTTACGTTAGGCACCACAGCGATCTGCCATGCCGACACTCAAGCAATTGATACCAGAATCCCGCGCGGTCATTGAAATGCATACCGCCGATCTTGCTGGTTACGTCTTTGAAGTTCTCATGAACACTGATGCGATAAATCGTGGTCAGTGGAACAGACGTAACTTTTGCATGGAGGCTTCACGTGAATACGGGAGCTATGAGCGAGGTTCCGATCAAGAGGTTGGTGTTGCATGTTCGGCCGCATGGTCGTGGCTTGAATCGAACGGCCTTATTTGCCGCCACCCAGAACAAGACAACGAATGGTTTGTGCCAACCTCACGTGGTCGTCAGGTTCGCAATCATCAGGGTATTCGTGAACTTATTAGCAACGAGCAACTGCCCGAACATTTCCTGCATGCGGAGTTCATTCAAAACGTCCGGCCGCTATTTCTGCAGTCGAGGTTTGAAACGGCCGTGTTTGAAGCATTTAAGACGCTCGAGGTTGCGATACGCAATGCGGCGGGCCTTGGCGACGACTCTATTGGGGTGCCACTAGCCAGTAAAGCATTTCATCCCGAAGATGGCCCTTTAACCGACCCATCCTTGGAAAAGGGCGAACGAGTTGCCCTCATGAACCTAATGACTGGCGCAATCGGTAGCTACAAGAACCCGTCTTCTCATCGGCGAGTCGCCATCACCGCGGAAGAAGCGAGGGACATGATTATTTTGGCCTCGCATCTTCTAAAGATCGTGGAGGCCCGTGCCGGCCGGAGGGCCAATGGTGCCTAACATCTCGTTCGAGTAGAACGCTGATGTCCGGTCTGGGTTGCTTAGCATTAAATTTGCGGGCACACTGATTTGGCCGCTACGGCCGAATCTGAGACGTTTAGTACAAACGGGCCGAACGACAGCAACTGGCCGTCCCTACCCGGTCACAAGAAATTGTGAACTCCAAATGAGTGGATCCTCAGGCCACCTTCACTTGCACCAACTCCTCCCCGTTCGGGTCCGTCAGGTGCACCGCGCAGGCGATGCAAGGGTCGAAGCTGTGGATGGTGCGCAGGACTTCGATGGGCTGTTTTGCGTCGTGCAACTGATGGCCTTGCAGGGCAGCTTCATACGGCCCCTGATTGCCCTGCGCATCGCGCGGTCCGGCGTTCCAGGTGCTGGGCACGATGGCCTGGTAGTTGTCGATCTTCTGGTCCTTGATGACGATCCAGTGCGAGAGCGCGCCGCGTGGGGCTTCCATCACGCCCACGCCTTGCGCGTGGCTGGGCCAGGTCGAGGGTTCCCACTTCGTTTCGTTGAAGGTCTTCACGTCGCCCGCCTTGATGTTGGCGATGAGCTGGTCGTACCAGCCCTGCATGGCGTCGGCGACGATCTTGGTTTCCAGCGTGCGCGCGGCGGTACGTCCCAGGGTCGAATACAGCGCCTGCACCGGCAGGTCGAGTTTCTTCAGGGTCATGCCGACCAGCTCCTTGGTCTGTTCGTGTCCGGAAGCATACAGCATCAGCACACGCGCGAGTGGGCCGACTTCGACCGGCTTGCCTTTCCAGCGCGGCGACTTGAGCCAGGAATATTCCTTGTCCACATCCAGATAGTCATAGGGCGGTTTCGGCCCGGTGTAGTCGAGCTTGGTCTCGCCCTTGTAGGGATGCAGGCCCTGCTCCTTGCCCACGGAATAGTCGTACCAAGCGTGGCTGACGAACTCCTGTATCTCGCCTTCCGCGTTCATGTCGATGGGATGGATCTTGGAGAGGTCGCGGTCCAAAATCACGCCGGAAGGGATCAGGTAGGACGACGGGTCGGACATGCCCTTGGCCGGGAAATCGCCGAAGGTGAGGAAGTTGCCCACGCCCTCGCCCTGCTTGCCCCAGTCCTTGTAGAAACCGGCGATGGCGAGCGTGTCCGGCACGTAGACCTGATCGACGAACGATCGCATCTGGTTGATCGCGTTCTGCACCGTTTGCAGCCCGACCACGTTGACCGCGGTGCCTGCAGTGCCGCCGCGGAAGTGCGGCCCCTTGCCCTGTCCCGGATGGCCAGGATCGATGCTGATGGCACAGGGCACGCCGCCGACGAGGAAGTTCGGGTGCGGGTTCTTGCCGCCGAACACGGCATGCAGTTTCACCACGTCGCGCTGCCATTCCAGCGCATCCAGGTAATGCGCCACCGCCATGAGGTTGGCCTCGGGCGGCAACTTGTAGGCCGGATGGCCCCAGTAGCCGTTGGCAAAGATGCCCAGCTGCCCTGCCTCGACGAAACCTTTCAGCTTCTTCTGCACGTCGCTGAAATAGCCCGGCGAGGACTTGGCATAGCCCGACAGGGTCTGCGCCAGCGCCGAAGTGGCCTTGGGATCGGCCTTCAGCGCCGACACCACGTCCACCCAGTCCAGCGCATGCAGGTGGTAGAAGTGCATCACGTGGTCGTGGATGTATTGCGCGCCTATCATCAGGTTGCGGATCAGCTGTGCGTTGCTCGGCACTTCGATGTCGAGCGCGTTCTCGACGGCGCGCACCGAGGCGATGCCGTGCACCAGCGTGCACACGCCGCAGATGCGCTGCGCCAGCGCCCATGCCTCGCGCGGGTCGCGCCCACGCAGGATGATCTCGATGCCGCGCACCATGGTGCCGGCGGACGAGGCGCGGGTGATGCGGCCCGAGGAGTCGATCTCGGCTTCGATGCGCAGATGGCCTTCAATGCGGGTGACGGGATCGACGACGATGCGATTCGTTGTGGTCATTTCAGTTTTCCTCAACCGTTCAGAAATTCAGTCAGGATGCGATATTGCGCTGCTGCCTCGGCATTGTCGGTGCCGCGTCCGGATGCGATGCCTTCGCAGGTGCGCGCCATGCGCGCGTGCATCGCCGCGTCCCACGCCGGACTGTCGCCCTGCTGAAGAGGCTGGAGGCAGGCCAACGCCGCCCGGGCAACGAAATGTCCGGCTTGGCTGTTCCAGTCGCATTCGGTGCCACACTGGGCGAAGCTGTCCACGCTGGCCTTTTTTGCCGAGGCGAACGCGGCGGCGAGTTCGTCCTCGGTGATGTCGGTGCGCCTGGCGGCACCGATCGCGGTCTTCACCCTGGCGTCCTTGCTCAGCGCAAGCACGTTCTCCGCAAAACGCGCCGCGACCTGACGCTGCCCCGCCCTCGGAAGATTGCCCAGGGCAATCTTGAATTCGCTGTCGTTATTGATGGCCATCGCGTCACTCTCCGTCAACCAGGTGTTCGGCAATGATCTCCGTCAGCCCCACCACCGGGATGTTCATGTGATAGTGCTCCAGCCCCTCTTCCAGTACGATGCGGCAGTTGGCGCAGGCGGTGACCAGCGTCTGGGCACCGGCCGCTTCGAGCTGCCGCTTCTTGACCTTGAATGCTTGCAGCCGCAGGGGTTCGGCGCGTGTGTTAGCCGATACGCCCCCCCCGCCACCGCAGCACCAGTTCATCACGCCCGCATCCGGCATCTCGCGGAAATCCGCCGCCACCTCGCCCAGCAGGCGGCGCGGCTGTTCCACCACGCCGCCGCGGCGCGTGATCTGGCAGGGGTCGTGGTAGGTCAGCGCGCGCTTGTCCTTGCCTTCGGTCTTGAGCTTGCCCGCCTGACGCAGCTCGTCCAGCACTTCGAGGATGTGCTTCACGTCGAAGCTGTAAGCCTTGCCCATCAGGTTGGGTCCTTCCCAGCGCAAGGCGGTGAAGGCATGGCCGCATTCCGGGCTGATCACGCACTTGACCTTCAGGCGCTCGGCCGCCACCACGATGCGGCTGACGATCTCGCGCGCCAGGTCGGAGGCGCCGATCTGGATGCCGCTGTTGGTCGCTTCGAACGCGTCCTGCGCCAGCGTCCAGCTCACCCCGGTTTGCTTGAAGATGCGGCAGAGTGCGGAAAGATATTCGGGAAAATTGATGATCTCCATCGAGGACATCAGCACCAGGTAATCCGCGCCTTCTTTCTCGACCGGCACTTCGATGCCGGTCTCGGCCTGCACGTGTTTGATCTGCGCCTGCACCGCCGGCCATTTGACGCCCATCGGGCTGCCGATGTTCACGGCGCGCGTCGTCGCGCCGATCATGTCTTCCGGCGCATGTCCCGAGGCGGACATGCCTTCGCGCATCTTGCGGATCATGTAGGTGATGTCGTTGCCGACCGGGCAGACCATGGAACAGCGACCGCACAGCGTGCAGCTGTCGTAAACCAGCGGTTCCCACTCCGTCAGCTCAGCATCGGTCACCGGCTTGGACAGGCCGAGCATCTTGCCCAGCTTGCCGAACAGCGTGTATTCCTGCTTCCACACGCGGCGCAGCGGTTCCAGTTTGTGAATGGGGGTGTATTTCTCCTCGCCGGTCTCGTTGTAGAACAGGCATGCGTCCGCGCACAGGCCGCAATGCACGCAGCTGGAGAAATAGCTGGCGATCGGCGCGTCGATCACTTCCCTGAATGAATTGATGCCTTTTTCGAGCGTCGCACTCATCGTCTTCCTCCTGCTTACGAAGCCACGCCTTTACGCCCGAACCAGTCGCCGTTGTACCAGCGCGAGATGAACAGGGAGAAGGCGTGGAACAGTTTGGTGAACGGCAGCAGCACCAGCAGCAGCTCGACCGAGAAGATGTGCAGCGCGAGCATCAGCGTGTATTCGAGCAGCAGGTGGTGATAGGCCATGTAGCCGGTGAGCAGGGGCAAGAATGTCGCCGCCCATGCGACGTAATCGCCGACGCTTGACAGCATGCGCTTCACCGGGCTGCTGATCCGGTTCGCCAACTGCGCCAGCAACGCCACCATGGCCGCCACCACTGCGGCATCGATCAGCGCCGTGGGCAAGGCGGGCCAGTGCAGGCCGGTCAGGCCGCGGAACAGTTCGATATGGGGCGCGAGGAAGAAGATGGCCAGGAACAGCCCGGTGTGGAACACGTAGCCGCTGATGTAGGTCACCGGCTCACGTTTCAGCATGCCTTGCGGCGGCAATGTCCGCGTGACCACGGTGCGCATGCCGCTGCCCGGTGTTGCGCTGCGCGCCACCGCCATATCCGTTTTGCGGCCGAGGCTGAAGATCTCGAACAGGCGCAGCAACACGCCCGCCACGAACAGCATCAGCGCCCAGTTGAGCGCGCTGCCGCGCGCGAAGGTGAGAAGGTCGAGATGGGTCATTTGTCCTCCCGCGTCAGGTCCTGCACTGTCACTTTTTCGTGTGCCGCTTTGGCCTTGGCCTTGGTCGAACGGTTGTACCAGGTGATGGCCACGCCGGCCGCGGCACCGACTGCGGCAGCCGCACCGAGCATGGTGGTCGTCGTCGACACCGGCATGGACAGGGCCTGGTAGAGCGGCCCGGCATCCCAGAAGTTGGGCTCGGAGCAGCCGATGCAGCCGTGGCCGGACTGGATGGGGAAACTGGTGCCGTCGTTCCACTTGGTGGTGGCGCAGGCATTGTAGGTCACCGGCCCCTTGCAGCCGAGCTTGAACAGGCACCAGCCCTGCCTTGCCGCCTCGTCGTCGAAGGTCTCGGCGAACTTGCCCTGGTCATAGAAGGGACGACGATAGCAGCGGTCATGGATGGTCTCGCCGTAGAACGACTTGGGACGGCCGAGGTCGTCCAGTTCGGGGATGCTGCCAAAAGTCAGGAAGTGCGCCAGCACGGCGGTCATCACCACCGGGATCGGCGGGCAGCCGGGCACGTTGATGATGGGCTTGTCCTTGACGATGTCGCCGACCGCCACCGCGCCCGTAGGATTCGGGTCGGCCTTGGGGATGCCGCCGTAGGCCGCGCAGGTG
>JBQGEN010000013.1:0-5360 GCA_052039615.1 Sideroxyarcus sp.
CATGGACGGCGACATGGCGCCGTTGCGCGAGTTGCTGGCGCTGTGCGAGCGGCATGACGCGTGGCTGTATGTGGACGACGCGCACGGCTTCGGTGTGCTGGGCGAACACGGGCGCGGTTCGCTTTCCCATTTCGGCATCGACTCGCAACGCGTCATCTACATGGCGACGCTGGGCAAGGCGGCGGGTGTGTCCGGCGCGTTCGTCGCGGCCGAGCAAGTGGTCATCGATACGCTGATCAATCACGCGCACAGCTACGTGTACACCACGGCAACGCCACCGGCATTGTCCGTCGCGCTGTCGCAGAGCCTGCAACTGATCGCGCAAGGCGATGCGCTGCGTGCCCATCTGAAGAAGCTGGTCACACAGTTGCGCGACGGGCTGTCCGATCTGCCGTGGCAGTTGATGCCGTCGGATACCGCCATTCAACCGCTGCTGATCGGCGACAACCTGCAGGCGCTGAAGCTGAGCGAAGGACTGCGCGAACGCGGCATCTGGGTCGCGGCGATCCGGCCGCCCACCGTGCCGCAGGGCACGGCGCGCCTGCGCATCACGCTGTCCGCGGCGCATGACGCAGCGGACGTGGACAAACTTAGCGGAGCGTTGCATGAGCTTGCATGTTGAAAGCATCGGCAGCGGCGAACCGCTGCTGCTGATCCATGGCTGGGGCATGCACGGCGGTGTGTGGGCCGATGTCGCGCAGGAACTGGCGGCGGACTTCCGCGTGCATAGTGTCGATCTGCCGGGCTTCGGCGCCAGTGCGTCCCTGACCGAAACGAATCTGGAATCCCTGGTGCAGGCCTTGTCGCGACAATTTTCCGGGCCGCTCAACCTGTGCGGCTGGTCGCTGGGCGGTCAGGTCGCGCTGCACTGGGCAAGACGCGAACCGGACAAGGTGAAGCGTCTGGTGCTGGTGACGAGCACTCCCTGCTTCGCCGAGCGCGACGACTGGCTGTTCGGCATGGCGAGCGAGGTGCTGGAAAAGTTCGCCGCCGAACTGGAACAGAACCACGCCGCTACCTTGCGCCGTTTCATCGCGCTGCAGCTGCGCGGCAGCGAGAACGAACGCGAGTTGCTGGGAATGCTGCGCGAGCGTCTGTTCAGTCGCGGCGAGCCGGACATGGGCGCGCTGCGCGGCGGACTGGAAATCCTGCGCTCTGCCGATCTGCGCGCGGGGTTGCCGGAGATCGCCCAGCCGACGCTGCTCGTCGCAGGCGGGCGCGACAGGCTGACACCGGCCGCGGCGTCGCGCTATCTGGCGCAGACCATGCCGAACGCGCGCATGATCGAGATCGAAGGGGCGGCGCATGCGCCGTTCCTGTCGCATCCGGAAATATTCACCGAACGAGTAAAGAGTTTTCTGCATGAATGAATTCGAAATAGACAAGAGGCAGGTGCGCAGCGCCTTCAGCAAGGCGGCAGCGCGCTACGATGCGGCCGCCGTGTTGCAGCGCGAGGTGTGCGTGCGCATGCTGGAGAAACTGGATGTCATCAAGCTGCAGCCCGGGCGCGTGCTGGATGTCGGCAGTGGCACGGGCTGGGGCACGCGCCAGCTGGGCGAGCGCTATCCGAAAGCGGATGTCACGGCGCTGGATATCGCCATCGGCATGCTGCGGCATGCGCGCGGCACGTCGGGCTGGTGGAAGAAGCTGTTCGGTGCAAAGCGCGAAAGCTATCTGTGCGCAGACGTCGAGGCCTTGCCCGTCGCGTCCGGCAGTGTGGACATGATCTGGTCCAACCTTGCGCTGCAATGGTGCAACGACCTGCCGGCCACCTTCGTCGAGTTGCGGCGCGCGCTAAAGGTGGATGGCCTGCTGATGTTCTCCAGCTTTGGTGTGGACACGCTGCGGGAGCTGCGCGCGGCCTTTGACGGCGTGGATGGACATAGCCACCTCAGCCGCTTCGCCGACATGCACGACATCGGCGACATGCTGGTGAACGCCGGCTTTGCCGATCCGGTGATGGAGATGGAAAGGATCACGCTGACTTATGACGATGTGCGCTCGGTGATGCAGGACCTGAAGAGCATCGGTGCGCACAACGCAACCGCCGGGCGGGCGCCGGGCATGATGGGCAAGGCTGCCTGGCAGCGCGTGATGGAGAACTACGAGAAGCTGCGCCGCGACGGCAAGCTGCCCGCGACCTTCGAGATCATCTACGGTCATGCGTGGAAATCCGCGCCGAAGGCGACCGCGGACGGGCGCGCGATCATCAGGACGGATTTCAGACTGTGAGCTACTTCATCACCGGCACCGACACCGGCGTCGGCAAGACGCTGGTGAGTTGTGCGTTGCTGCATGCGTTCGCGGTACAGGGCAAGCGCGTGGCCGGCTTCAAGCCGGTGGCCGCCGGCTGCGACGAGGATGGGCAGAACGACGATGCCAAACGGCTGCGCGCTGCGGGCAACGTGCAGGCAAGCTACGAACAGATCAATCCTTACTGTCTTCACCATGCCGTCGCTCCTCACCTTGCGGCACGCATGTCCGGAACCGGCATCGAATTCCCGCACATTTTGCTCGCCTATCAAGAACTGGCAACCCGGGCCGACGCGGTGATCGTGGAGGGGGTGGGTGGATTCTGCGTGCCGCTCAACGACAGGCAGGACAGCGCCGATCTGGCCAGGCAGCTTGGTCTGCCGGTCATCCTGGTGGTCGGCATGCGGCTGGGCTGTCTCAACCATGCCTTGCTGACAGTGCGCGCGATTGCCGATCAGCAGCTAGAATGCGCGGGTTGGGTGGCCAACGTACTCGATGCGGGTATGCCTGCGCTGCAAGAGAACATCGAGGCCTTGCGCGAGCGCATCGCGGCACCGCTGCTGGGAGTGATCCCCTGTCAGACGCAACCCGATGCATGCGCGGCTGCGGCGCAGTTGAACCTGGAATTGCTGGAGAAATAAGTAAGCGATGGTCGAATTCAGCCTCATTGCGGTATTCACGGTCGGCCTGCTCAGCGGCGTGCATTGCCTTGGCATGTGCGGCAGCATCGTCGGCATTTTTACCGCGCAAGCGCCGAAGCCTTCCGCGGCCGGGGCGCGCTGGCCGTTCCATTTGGCCTACAGCAGCGGGCGCATCGCGACCTACGCAATCGCCGGCGCACTGGTCGGCGCGATCGGCCAAGCGGGCCTGCTGATGCGCGATGCCGTGCCGGTGCAGCACTTGCTGTTCGCACTGTCCAGCCTGATGCTGGTCCTGCTCGGCCTGTACCTGGCGGGCGTGTGGGGCGCGGTGCGGCGGCTCGAACAGCTGGGCAGCGCCCTGTGGAAGCGCCTGCAGCCGTACACCGCCCGCCTGCTGCCGGTGAACACCGTGCCGCGCGCGCTGGGGCTGGGCGCACTGTGGGGTTGGCTGCCGTGCGGGCTGGTGTACAGCGTGCTGCTCACGGCGCTGGCCGCCGGCAGCGCGGTGCAGGGGGCGCTCATCATGTTCGCCTTCGGCTTGGGCACCTTGCCCAATCTGCTGGCGATCGGACTGTTCTGGGAAAGCATCAAGGGCTGGGTGCAATCGCCGCGCGTGCGGCTGTCGGCGGGCTTGCTGGTGGCGGCATTCGGGGTGTACGGGCTGGTCAGGGTGGGATATACCTTCGCCGTGCACGGCTGGACGGGAGCGTGTCATGTGGCCGCGTAATCTGGTTCTGTGTTCATTGTTCATCCTGCTGGCCGCGTGCGGCGAGCAGAAGCTGCCCTCTCCCTTCAGGGCCAGCAACGTCAGCGCGCAATACGCGGGGGCGGATTTCCAGTTGCACGAGGCGACGGGCAAACCGGTCAGCCTTGCGGACTATCGCGGCAAGGTGGTGGCGCTGTTCTTCGGCTACACGCACTGTCCGCAGGTCTGCCCCACCACGCTGGCCGACATGGCGCAGGTGATGCGCATGCTGGGCAAGGATGCGGAGCGGGTGCAGGTGCTGTTCGTGACGCTCGATCCGGAGCGCGACACGCGCGAGCTGCTGGCGCAATATCCGCCCGCGTTCCATCCCGCATTCAAGGGTCTGTCCGGTGATACCATGGCGACCGCACAAGCGGCGCAGGCGTTCGGCGTGACCTGGGTGAAACAGCCGAACCGGAGCGGCGGCTACGATCTGGACCACAGCGCCGGGACCTATCTCATCGCGCCCGGCGGCAAGCCGGTTCTGCTGGCGCCTTACGGGCAGGGGGCGGAGCTGCTGGTGCAGGACATCAAACTATTGCTGGCAATGAAATGAGCTCGCTGGTCGATCTGCTGCGCTTCAGGATAGACGAATCGAATCTGCCGATACGCGCGGAACAGATCCGCGCGCGCATCGCCAGCTATCCGCTGATGCTGGTTGCGCAACTGGTGCTGGCCCCGATGCTGGCGATGCTGATGTGGGACAAGGTCGCGCACGGCCGGCTGCAGGTCTGGCTGGCGGCGGTCTATGGCGTGCATGCGATCGAGTTCTATTTCTGGCGCAGCCGCCGCGCGCAGGTCAAGACGATCGAGCAGAATCGCGCGTGGGACCGCCTGTTCCGGATGTTGACGGCGATGGCCGCCCTCGCCTGGGGCAGTGCCGGCGTGGTCATGTTCGTTCCCGGCGATCTGGCCTATCAGGCCCTGATCCTGTGCGTGGTGATGGGGCTGGCTGCGGGCGCTGCGACCAGCAATCCGTTCCATCCGCCTTCGATGGTCATCTATCTGATCGGTCTTATCCTGCCGCTGCTGCAGCGGCTGGTGTGGGAGAACGATACGACGCACTGGATCCTGTTCGGCATGCTGCTCATGTTCAGCTTCTTCGTGCTCAGGTCTGCGCTGGAACTGATCCGCACCTTCGAGCTGTCGCAGCGGCGCAGGGTCGAGAACGAGCGCCTGGTCGGGGCGTTGATCGAGCGCAAGCGCGAGGCAGAAGCGTCGCGCCAGGAGTCGGAGCAGGCCAACCGGGCCAAGTCCAGGTTCCTGGCCACCGCCAGCCACGACCTGCGCCAGCCCCTGCAGGCATTGCGCCTGTTCGCCGAAGCCCTGCAGGATACGGCGCGGGAGCCGGAATCCGTGCGTCTGTCCGGCCAGATCAACAAATCGGTCAATGCCCTGGTCGACATGTTCGACGACCTGCTCGATGTCTCGCGTCTGGACGCGGGCATCATCGAGCCACGCTTGCAGCATTTCACGCTGGGTTCCCTGCTTGACCGCCTGTACGGGGATTTCGCCCCGCTCGCCCAGGACAAGGGGCTGAGCTTCCAGTTGCCCATCTGTATGGGGACGTGCCGTGTGCAGGGCGAGTGCGAGGCGGTGATCTACAGCGATCCCTTCCTGCTGGAGCGCATGCTGCGCAATCTCATCGCCAATGCTATCCGCTATACCGATAGCGGCGGCGTGGCCGTGCGCTGCATTTGCTCGCCCGACCACATCGAACT
>JBQGEN010000014.1:0-1849 GCA_052039615.1 Sideroxyarcus sp.
TGTGTATGCAGGCCCGGCCTCACGCCGGAGCTTGCAGCCGACCTGTTGTGTCCTTGTGGGCGCCAGTATCGGCGGGCGGCCACAAGCCGGCACTTAGGCAGAGGCTTTATTCGATGATGAGCAGTACCGTATTCGGATACCGGGGGTGTAGTGCGAGGGATACCGGCCGCAGGCGGCTCCGCGGCCTCCCCTTTATTGCGTGGCGCGTTTGATGAAATACCGCCCGAACACATTCTTGCGATTGATCACCGACCAGAACGTCTTCCACAGGATGTCCAGGTCCGCCGCGGCGGACATGTTCTCGACGTAGCCGATGTCCATGCGGATGGTCTGTTCCTTGGTCAGCAAGTCGCGACCCGAGACCTTGGACAGGCAGGTCACGCCCGGCTTCACCGACAGGTACTGCGCGCGGTAGCGGCCATACAGCGCCGACACCTCGGGGATCTCCGGACGCGGCCCGACCAGCGTCATGCTGCCGAGCACGACGTTGAGGAAATTGGGCAGCTCGTCGATGCTGGTGCGGCGGATGAAATGGCCGACGCGGGTGATGCGCGGGTCCTGCTCGTAGTGAAAATGAAAATCGAGACTCCCATGCTTGCTGTAGTCGTAGAGTTCCGGGAAGCGTGCGCGCGCATCGGCATACATGCCGCGCAGCTTGAATATCTTGAACGGCTTGCCGTTCAGGCCGACGCGGGTCTGGATAAAGAGCGGCGAGCCCCGGCTTTCCAGCCTGATGGCGATCGCCGCCAGCAGGATGAGCGGCAGCGAGCAGCACAGCAGCAGCGAACCCAGCACCAGATCCAGCAGGCGCTTGCCGAACCGGTAATACAGGGTGCCGGTAGCACCCGCCGTCGCGCCGCAGTGCTCGGCATAGCCCGGTCCGAACAGGAGGCCGGTGCTGGCGAGCTGGTGCATGCGCGCTTCATGGAAACCGGGAATGAATATCTGCTTGGACTGTATCTGGCTGACCATGGCGTCCCCCTGAGCAAAATTGACTGTGTCGAACGGCGGCGGCGCGGGCCCTGCCCGAACCACCATCGCGATGCGTGGCGTCATCTTGTGCAAGAAGGGGAAAGCGATAAATATGCTGGGCGCCTTATTCGGCGATGCTGGAGTTGCGCAATTCCTCCCGTCTCCGGCTGTATGCCGGCCATGCGCAACACCCTAGTCCGTCAGGCATTCCCTGTAGCACCAGTACCGTGAAATGCGCAGGTCTCCCGCCCTGAATTCGGGTGCGGAAATCGCGCACCGGGCGCACCGTGCGCCCTGGAGAATGAAGCGGGAGATCACCAGCTACGTGGTGGCGAAGCGTGCGACAGAGAGTAGATACGGGGATTCACGCGGGAGAGTATTTGCGCGGTAGCAGGGATGAAAGACGTTTCCCTCCGTGATAAACCTTGAACAGACTTTCGCTTTCGGCCAGATGCTGTCGGTCGGATCATTGGTACTAAACGTCTCAAACTCGGCCTTAGCAGTCCTTGGTAGTTTCTTCTGGGAAGTCCGCTAATCTGAGCATGGCGGCTAATGCCCGGCGCACGCACCGGCGGGCGAAGCCCGCCCTAGACTTGTTTAATGGACACTTAATTACGAAATATCCAGATTGGACAGGATTAGCCACAATCTGCATTACTTATGAACTATATTTCACCGCACAAAGCTGATGTCATTATTTCTAAACAACCGATCTGCAAATGCAGCACTAGTATATGAAGCAAATTGTTGCCATTTGTCGTTCTTCTTAGGATCTGCGAAATCGCACACAGACTTAATGATGATTGCTGTTGGCTGAGGACTATCAGTATATTCTGCAGCCGCCATGACAGCGTAAGCCTCCATCTCAATTGCGAGT
>JBQGEN010000015.1:0-14703 GCA_052039615.1 Sideroxyarcus sp.
GCCGTAGAGCGCTGCCAAATCTGCATCCAGCAACACTTTTTGCTCGCGCAGCAACAGAATGCGGTGCGTAATGGTTTCCAGCGGCAATAGAGAAGATTTACTCACACGCGCTCCCCAACCCCCAACCAAGCATCCGAAGTCAGCGGCCCCTTCAGCGAAGGCAGTGTCTCTTCCAGCCAGGCCAGCGCAAGCTTTTCCTTCTCGCGCCACAACGCTTCGCCCAATCCCTTCTTCATCATCTGTATCGGCGCGCTGCCCTTGACCATGCTTTCCCAGAACGCTTCGGTGGTGCCGACTGGGAAGGCTTTGGTGACGCTGCGTATCTCGATGTTGCGGAATCCGGCTTCCTCCATCTCTTGTTTGAAGCGTTCGGGGTTTTCCAGTGTGGTGACGGAGCGTTGCGGTTGCGGCAGGTCGGGCTTGATGGCGCGCAGTGCGCCGAACATGGTTTGCATGGCGGGCGATTGGTCCACGGGCGCCCAACTGGTGATGGCGATGCTGCCGCCCGGTTTGAGCGTGCGGTGGATTTCGGCGAAGCCTTTTTGCCTGTCGGGGAAGAACATGAGGCCGAACAGTGAGAAGGCGGCGTCGAAGGTTGCGTCCGCATAGGGCAGAGTTTGCGCATCGCCGCAGTGCAGGGCGATGTTGCGGTGTCCGGCTTGTTCGATCTTCTTTTGGAACACGGCGAGCATGGCTTCGGAGAAGTCGATGCCGTGTACGTGCGCCGCATGGCGCGCAAGCCGCAGCGCCAATGTGCCCGGCCCACAGGCGACATCGAGCACGGTTGAGTTCGGCTTGAGTTTGCTGGCGGCAATGGCTTCGTCGGCGAACTGCTCGAACACGAGCATGGTGGTTTCGGCGTAGCCATCGGCGACGAGGTTCCAGGGTTCGCTGGCGGAGAGCGGGTTGGTGTTCTGGCTCATGTCAGGCCTCTAGCGGAACGAATTGAGAGATAAGAACAAGTGACTTTCTTCATCGAGCTGCTTGCTCCCCCGGTAATGTTTCCTTCTTGCTGATCGTCAGTGTGAACGGGTAACTCAGGCGTTCCCTCTTCTTCACCATGAACAGTTCAAGTGAATTCGGCGATCCGTTCGTTGACAACTGCAGCCGCCAGGTTTGCGCCTGGCGTTTGAGGCTGATGCTGGTGAGGCTTATGTGTTTTCCTTCGGCATTCAGTGCGCGCACCGCGAACAGGCAGGCAGGGTCTCCATTGCCTTCCAGCGTCACGCCAAAGCGCGTGATCTCGTTGATGCGCATGGGGCCGCAAGCTGTGGTCAGTTGCGCATCTACTTCGGTCAACGGGAATGCCGATGTTTCGAGCGCCAGCGGCACATTCACCCACAGTCGTCCGGATACGGAACTCAACTCGCCTTTGTTGTCCGTGATGCCGGTGTCCACTTCGCCGCGCCCGCTGACATAATCGTCGTTTCCGCTTCGTGTCGTCGACACGGGAGCGCGCCAGACAGCTTGCCCCTCGACCGGCTGATGGATCGATCCATCGGTGAGCGTGAGTTTCTGGATTTCCACTTCGGCCGCGGACAGTGCACCGTCCAGGTTTTTCAGCGGCGGCAGGTAGAGGGAGAAATTCAGCTGCATATCCCGGAATGTGCTGACATGGGTCAGGTCGACTATGCCGGGCCCGACCTTGCTGCTCACGAGCACGGGCTGGTAAGCGTAACGCTTGGGCGTTGTCACCTTCCGGGCGTAGTCGCGCTTGATCTCGGCCTTTTTGTAGGCCTCATATACGGGCGGCTTGTTGAGGGGCCAAGACTCCTTGGCTTGCGGGTGAGCGCCCTTGAGTTCGAAAGGGAAATCCTTCTGTTCGACCGCCTGTGCCAGAACAAACTCCAGGTTCGCCATGGTTCCCTTGATTTTGAGCGTGACTGATTTGCCGAAGGGGCTGCTCATCGACATGGATCCGGACGTAGCCAGGTATTCTCCCTTTTCATTCCTGGCTCGCAGATGCAGCAGGCGTTCGATTTTCCCGGAAACACGGTAGGAAACCGAACCGGTTTCCACCTGGGTCATTTCTATCCGCAATCCCTCGCGTTCAATATGATCGCCAGTTTTCGGATTGGCCATGGCCACGGTTTCGATACGCGTCGGAACACTCAGCTTTACGTTGCCAAGGATGGAGGCAATATCGGCATGGCGGACGGACTCCTGTAAACGGACCTTCTTCGTCGCAGACAGGTTGCTGTTGAACGAAAATGACGGATGTGCGGCAAGCGAGTTGCGATCGCGCCCGCAGGGCTCCGGCCGCAGGAGTTCCTTGCCGTCCTTGTCGCGCACGCTGTTGATCGACAAGGCCATCGCAGAGTCGGCATTGTCACTGACGTTGGGCAGATTCGCTGCCATGGCCTTGATTTCGATCTCGACCAGCCGAGGTTCGGCGTCTGTCAGGTGCACGCCGGCAAGCTGCAGGCCCAGCGGTCCGACGATAACGTCCGCCGCGTCGGCAAACATGGCCTTGGGGTCATACGGCGGGATTTCGGCAATACTGGCCTGGTCGGTGAATTTGCGGGGGTTCTTGTCGAGCACTTCTGTCGCGGCATTGCCTGCGGTCTGCGGCGCTTTCTTTTCACCCATGGTAAAGCCGGAGAACATCAGGCCGATCAGTTCAGCCGGCAGTTTGCGCATCTGCTCCACAACCTCCTTGTCCAGCGTGACCTCGGTCTGCAGCAGATTGTCGCGCGCGCCGATCGTCGCCTTGTCGTGCATGGCGGCTATCGTGGGGAGTGTCTTTTCCCAGTCCTTGCGCGACGAGGCGAGCTCGGCGCTCCAGGCTGCGGCCTTCGTAGCGGCAATTTCCGGGCTGCGTGCCGCCATCCACAGGCTCAGGCTGCCGCCGGGAGGGAATGCCTTGCTGGCTGCGCCAAGGTAGATCGCATCGAAGTCAGTCAGTTTCGATTTTGCCTGTGCGGCGGCGCTGCCGGCAAAAGGCCCCAGATTCTGCGGAGACAGTTCATCGGGTATGAATACGGCAGCGGTAAAGAAACGTGTTGCGCGAAAATCGCGCCAGCGTGCCAGATCACGCGCCGCCGGCGCAGCATTTTGCAGGCGCTCGATCAGTTCCGGGTTGTCGCCCTCCAGAACGATGATTCTGCCCTGTGACGCGATGACGGTAATCGTCCTGGACATCTGGCAGGTGTCCAGGTCCTGTTTCTGCACGGACCAGGCATCGGCGATCTGCGGGTGCGCTGTTACCTGCGCGCTCCTCTTCAGTGCGTTGATGACCTCGTCGGTTCGTATGTCTCCGCCGGCAACCACTGCCAGCGACATTGGTCTGTCCTTTCCGGCGTATGCAGCCGCAGATATGTATGCGATCGAGTCCGGATGCTGCATGAGGGCTCGCTGCAGGACGGTCATTACAGAGTCGTTCGGCGTTGCTTCGGGCTGCAAGTCCGGCAATGACGCTTTGCCATAGATTTTGGCTTCAAGCTCCCGCAAGAAATCCAGATCGATGCTCGCAAGGAATAACGTGTCCGGCGTGGCAAGCGCATTTTCGGTATCCGTCAACGTGGCATTTGCGTTCCGGTATTCGGGCAATGCGTAACGTACATAGAGTCCGGCTGCGGCCAGAACGACAATGGTGGTAATGCCCAATGCCAATATGCCCAGTTTCCCCTTTAGCATGAACTTCCTTTAGAAATCAGATTGAAAAATCAGGGAAGGGCCGCGGTTTATCCGGCCTGAGCGAAGGATGCTCTGTGAGAGATGAGACAAGTGCTTCCCCTTTTTTGCGAACAGTCGTGATGCTGACGTACCCGTCGTTGCGGGTTTTGTCTTGCGCCAGCTCCTGTTCTGGGGATTCTGCCCTGAGCCTCGCGCCGTGCGTGCGGTGCGATGTGCGTTGGGCAGTTCTGCAAGTGGGTCGAACTGTATTGGACTTTGACGGGCTATGTCAATGCGACGTAAGGGCTGTTTTGAGCCCGGATTGTCCATTAGCGGGCTGTCGGGTGTTGTTCGCGTCCTCGATCACGGAGTTTCGGCGGTCTCCAACAGTGAGTTGTCCCGGTACACGCGGGCCAGCATCTTGTTGAATTCCGCTGTGCGGCCGGGGGCGGTCGGACGCAGCACGCCCTGCTGCTGCAGGACGGAAATCAGCTTGCGCGGGGCCACACGCTTGTCGCCGACAATCTCCACGTGTCCGGCGCCCACTTCGATCCTTTGTGCGCGCGTGTCGTTTTCCACCGCGGGATTGTGCTGCTCGGCCAGCGAGAATACGTCGTCGCTTTCCAGGCAGCGGCCATCCTGTTCACGTCGGCATGTTCCTCTTTCGTCGGTGTCTATTTTCAGGTAGTTGCCCACCTCGGGGATCAGCGTACCTGGTTGGCGGATGAAGTCGGAAGAGTAGGTGATGTCCATCCACTTTGCGCCAGTCACGACGTAGCAGCTCAGCGGCACCAGGCCGATCGTGACCCAACTCAGCCATTTCCGGCCGCAGGTTTCGGCAGAGGCGATGCCGTTGAACGGGCCTGAGATGGTGACCAGCCGCAGGCCGGGTTGCCGGTTGGGCGCCACCACGGGCAGGCCGGTGAGCGAGCGGCGGGCAATGAGTGCGCCCTGGCTGTGGCCGATCACGATGATTTGCGGCGTGCGGGTTTGTTCTGCGAGGCGGTTGACTGCATTGCGCAATGTGGTGGCGCTTTTGTCGAGCGCGTCGCGGTCATCGTAGGTAAAGCAGGCAGTCTGTTGTCCCTGGAATGCAAGCACTTGCGCCAGACCGCGGAATTCACCGGATGAGCCAAAGCAGCCATGTGTCAGCACGTTGATCGGCTGGCTGGAATTCAGGCGAAGGGTGCGGTCCGGATTGTCCGTGCAGGGCCCCAGGCCGGGAATGTTCAGGCTGACGTCGGCAGGAGGAAGGTTGCCTTGTTCCATGTGATAGTAGGCCGGATCAGGTTTCCCCGATGTGGCGCAACCGCCCAGCGTGAAAAGGAATGAAGCCAGACAGGCCCAGGGAAAGATCCGGGACAGGTTGCGGGTTTTCGCTGGTCTTCTCATCACTATTACCCCCAGGCCCAGCTACGCATCCGAGGTAGGTCGGTTGGCAACTTGGACAGTCTCTCATTCAGGTGGTCGTGCGCGAGGATTTTCCTTCTCGCACCATGCTGCTTTGCCCATGTTTTCCCGGAATTCGGCAGCGGTCCCGACGGGGAACAACTAAACCGAAGAACTAAACGGCTCAGCTTCGTATTGTCTTTACGTCCGTGCGTTACAGCCCTGAACTACTCTTTGGACGGTTTGACGAAGCTGACAACGTTCGAATTCGGTCGCTCGCCGTCCTTGTAATAGGGTTTGGATTGGTCGAAGCCGAGTTTCTCGGCTAACTCCTTTTCCCGCTCCGAGATCAAAGCAAAACAATCCTTGATGTCCTGGATGGTGCTGGCCGTCAGCGGGTTGGGGCGGCCGCCGAGCGGGGTGGCGTCTTTGACGACGTTGCCCAGGGTCTTGCGCATCAGGCGCAGGATCTGTTGTTCTTTGCTTAACTCTTCTGTATTCATGGATATGTTCCGGTGTGAATTTCAGGAAACAACTTTACTGGATTTGAAACAAGGTCGGGGTGAATATTTGCGTTGCGCACCTTATAGACCACGCATGTACAAAGGTCGCAGCAACCGCCGACCGGCCAACGCTTCGCGCAGTTGCAGCAGCAGTTTCTCCTTGTCCTTTGGCAGGTTGCCGGCGAGCGCCAGCGCGTTGGAGGCGTGGTTGCTGCGGAAGATGACCGGCTGCGGCGGGTTGAGGCCGCTTATGAGTCGTTCCTGCTCCTGCAGGATCGCCAGGTCGTCCGGCATCTCGAATGGCTCGCCGTATTTGCGCCGGAATTCTTCGGTGATGCTTTCATCCAGATACAGTTGCAGTGTGGAGAGGTAGGTGACGGGTGCGCTGTTGAGCAATTCGATGGTGCCGGCGATGTGTTCGTCGCTGTGCTGCGTGCCGCCGAGACCGAGGATGACGGTGGCGGAGACTTTCATGCCGCAGTCGTGCGCCTTGTGCAGTACTTCGGCCATGCGCCGTTGCGTGGCGCCCTTGGTGATCTTCTTCAGGATGAGGTCGGAGCCGGACTCGATGCCGAAGTAGAGCAGGCTGAGTTTGTGTTCGCGCAGCAGCGCCAGTTCTTCGGCGCTCTTGCGCTGGAGGTTGCCGGGCGTGGCATAGCAGGAGACGCGCGTCAGGCGCGGGAAAGTTGTCGCCAGTTCGCGCAGGATGGCGAGCAGGTGGTCGGTGGGCCGCGCCAGTGCATCGCCATCGGCGAGGAACACGCGCTGCGCATCCGGCCAGTCGGCGGCGGCTTGGCGGATGTCGGTGATCACCGCATCGAGCGGGCGTTCGACATAGTGCTTGCTGCGATACATGGCGCAGAAGCTGCACTGGTTGAAGCTGCAGCCCAGCGTGGCCTGGATGATCAGGTTGCCGGCCTCGGAAGGAGGGCGGAAGAGGGGTTGGTCGTAAGACAAGTTCATGCTGGATTGTAACGGCAGTGCAAATTAATTTTCCTGCGCCCAGATTTTCTCCCCTCGCCCCCTTTCGGGAGAGGGGCGGGGGCGTGGGCGCACGTTTAAGTGGGGCGGTTCAAAAAGACAGCCCACAACCTAACCCTCTCCCGCAAGCGGGCGAGGTGATGTGCGCTGTTGAGCGTGACTATATCAACGCCGCGCGCTGATCCCGCGCAGCGTCTCCACCAGCATATCCGCCTCATCGCGCGTGTTGTAGAACGCGAACGAAGGCCGCAGCGTGGACTGCAGGCCGAAGCGCGCCAGGATCGGCTGTGCGCAGTGGGTGCCGGCGCGCACGGCGATGCCTTCCGCATCCAGCAGCTTTGCGACCTCCATGTCCGGGATGCCGTCCATCACGAAGGAGATGACGCCACCGCGCTCTTTCGGCATGCCGATCACGCGCAGGCCGTTGACCTTGCGGATATGTTCCAGCGCGTAATCGAGCAGCGCGGTTTCATAGCGTTCGATCGCGTCGAGGCCGATGGCGTTGAGGTAGTCGATGGCCGCGCCCAGACCCGCGGCCGAGGCCACTGCGGGAGTGCCTGCTTCGAAGCGCTTGGGCGGGGTGGCGTAGGTGCTGTGCTCGAAGGTGACCTGCTGCACCATGCTGCCGCCGCCCTGCCACGGCGGCAATTGTTGCCACAGCTCGTGGCGGCCATAGACGGCGCCGATGCCGCAGGGGCCGAACAGTTTGTGGCCGGAGAACACGTAGAAGTCGCAGCCGATGGCCTGCACGTCTACGCGGCGGTGCGGGATGCCCTGCGCGCCGTCGATCACCACGATGGCACCGGCGCGCTTGGCCATCGCGGTCATCTCTTGGATGGGCATGACGGTGCCGAGCGCATTGGAGATATGGGTGATGGAGACGACGCGGGTGCGCGGGCCGAGCAGGCGCTCGTACGCTTCGAGGATGAGGTCGCCGTTGTCGTCCACCGGTGCGACGCGGATGACGGCGCCGGTTTTCTTCGCGGCGAACTGCCACGGCACGATGTTGGCGTGATGCTCGGCCTCGGTGAGCACGATCTCGTCGCCGGGCTTGAGCAGGCTTTCGCCGAAGGTGGCGGCGAGCAGGTTGAGGCCTTCGGTGGCGCCGCGCACGAACACGATCTCGTCCTGCGAACCGGCATTCACGAATTCGGCGACGCTGTCGCGCGCGTCCTCGTAGGCATCGCAGGCCACCTCTGCCAGGGTGTGGGTGCCGCGATGGATGTTGGAATTCTCTTCCTCGTAATAGCGCGACACACGGTCGATCACGGCCTGCGGCTTCTGCGCGGTGGCGGCGCTGTCGAGCCAGATCAGCGGTTTGCCGTGCACCGTGCGCTGCAGGATGGGGAAGTGGCGGCGGATGGCTTCGACGTCGAAGGTCTGGGTCTGGGACATGAGGGTCAAATAGAATGGATCAGGTTCGCAATATGTTCATTTCAATTTGCGGTGTTGGCAACTTGTTTCCTTGCAGTCTTAGCGCTCAGGGTTTCGGATGCAGCACGATGTCATAGCTTGCTGCGCTTGAGCCATCCTTGAACTGCACTCCCTGTGGCGCATAGACGATGCGGTCCGGGTGGTTGGGGAGCGCCGTGTGGGTGTAACGCAGCGCTGCGATGTTCAGCTCGGCGAGAGATGCGATTTCGCCGGGTTCGCAGCTCCCGTTGCGATTGCGGTCGATCCAGACGGCGATCCCCGTCAGTTCGGTGCTGTCCAGAGTTCCGTCGCGGGTGTCGTCGAGTGTGGCGAGGGCCTGATAGCCGTTCTGCCAGAACATCCAGAAGGTGATATTCCCGAACAATCGAATGCCCGAATCGATCTTGCCGGTTTGGCGCGGGTCATAGATCAACCAGCCCGCCTTGGGCGTGATCCAGCTCCAATGTCGCCCGGTCCCTTTTGCGTCCACATCGAAGGCGACACGCGTACCGGTATCTTCTATTTCATTCAGTTGTGTGCCGGCTTTGAGCGGGATCGCGATCGGGGTGATCGGACGGGGTCGCGCAGCGAATAGCTTGAACTGTTGCTTCAGCGAGGCGATCTCTGCCGCATCGCGTTTCGGATCGAGCAGTGCGATCAGGTAACCCGATGCTTCGGCCGCCACATCGCTCCAGTCGATTCCGGGTTGGGGCGATTCTGTATCCGGCGCGATATGCCCGCTCCCCGGCCTGGTGTGCTGAACCAGGATGCGATATTCGGCAATGGCGGTCTCCTTCTCGCCGGATTGTTCAAGACACCACGCGCGTCCCAGGCGCGCCACCGGAAAGTAGTGATCCTGGTAAGCCTTGCTGGCCTTGAGCTGCATGCCCATGACGCCTTCGTACAGTTCGATCGCCTTGGCCAAATGCTCGCGCGCGGTGCTGGATGGGGCGTTCGCGACGGCATGCGGCATTTCGGGGGAATATCCGAATGGCTCGTGCCAGAAACCCATCCCGCCACCGCGCACATTGACCTCGACTTCCGCGTCGTCACTGTTCAGTGCGTAGGCCATCGCATGCGCGCGCGCCAGGTTCAGCGGCAAGTGCAGTTCTCTTGGGCTGCTCTTCACTTGTTCTTCCAGGTTGGCGATCAGGCGCCTTACCGGGACATCCCTTAATTGCGGCATCATGTAGCGTGCCTGTGCGAATGGCGGCAGCAACATGCCAAACGCCAGAACCAGAATCATCAGAAGTAATGGCGGCCGAAGTGTTTTCATGATGTGGTTCGAAATAATGAGACAGGTTTGATCGTTCTCTCAGGTGATCGAGTGCGAGATATCTTCCTTGTGCTACGCCGCTTCAGTCGAATCTGTTTGGAGCGTTGTCATTGAACATGCCCTCCCGGAAGCCGGGAGGGCTGCACTATCTTACGCGATAATGTCGCAACCATTGAATCACGACAGATCGCTCCCTCATCTTGTGAGCCGCAAAAAGAGATACGATTTCAACCCGAGCCGCACGCCTGCAAGACAGCATCCACATAAGGACTGATGATATGAACCGAGGCTTTACAGATACTCTGGCTTCACTGGTGACCTGGTTGTTCCTTGCGTGGCTGGGGGCCGCGGCTGCATCTAGTTCAGGAGCGGCACAAGATAATGCCGGCTTGCTGCCAACCGCTTCGGCTGTGGGATATTCGGCAGGTGCGGACAGCGGCCGCTGGAGCTTCGTCGTTTTCGGGGATACCCGTGATGCGACGCAGGACACAGCGACGGGCATCAGCCCGTTGCTCGGCA
Organism: Sideroxyarcus sp.; assembly: GCA_052039615.1. Classification (GTDB taxonomy): domain Bacteria; phylum Pseudomonadota; class Gammaproteobacteria; order Burkholderiales; family Gallionellaceae; genus Sideroxyarcus. The sequence continues at coordinate 9,697 of JBQGEN010000015.1, forward strand.
AGATGGCGGAAAGCATCGCCGCCGAGAAGCCGGCGCTGGTCATCCATATCGGGGACCTGATCAATGGCTACTACACTACCCAGAGTTCCCCCGTGCATGGCAAATACCACGAAATGTTCGACCACTGGAAAGCCGCGGTGAAGCCGATTTACGATTTCGAACGCAGAACGGGCATTCCACTCTATGTCGTGCGCGGCAATCATGAGGACGGCAAACTGGTTACCGATAGCCGCCTGAAAAACGCATACCTGCGTGACATCGCCCCCTTCATGCCGCAGAACGGACCGGAACAGGAAAAGGGGCTTACCTATTATTTTTCGCTCAGACAGGCCACCTTTTTCGCGCTCGACGAGTACTCCGTCAAGGAACTCGGACTTCTTCGGGGGCTCATCGATCAGCCGTGGCTGACGGAGCAGATGTCCAAGCACAGCAACTTCTTCATGTTCGCATTCGGCCATCTTCCGGCTTACAAGGTGGCCAATGCGGCAAAGGGGCCGTTCCCGGACCTCTACTTCTTTCCGAGGCACCGGGATGCGTTTTGGGAAAGTCTGAAACAAGCGGGCGTGACTATGTATTTTTGCGGACACGTACATTTCTACAGTCGAGTGACGAAGGACGGCGTCCAGCAGGTGCTGATCGGAAACGGTGGGGCAAACCCGGTGGATTTCGACCCAAAACAGGTAGACCGGACAGTAACGAACAATTACCCGACGGCCTTCATGAAGGCTTCCGATGTAAAGACCGGCTATGTGCTATTCACGGTGGACGAAACGTCACACACAGTCAGCGCCGTCCAGAAACTCTGGAATCCGCAGACTGGTACGTGGGAAACGGGAGATACGTTTACCATCGAGGGAACAAGATCTCCGGCGAAGTGAACGTCATGGGGAGGGATCAAAGGCGGCTAGTCGTCACATGGGGGCAAAGCCAGAGGATGATGGCCGCCAGCGAGAGGATGAGCGCGAGCAGGGCGAGCGCGCGGGTGGACTTGATCTCGCGCTCGATGCGGGCCGATGCGGAATCGATGTCGCTGATGACCTGCTACGGCTGGCTCGCCAGCACCTTCAGCGACGCGGCGTTGTGCATGACGGCGTCCTGGGGACTTGTCGATCCGCACCCCACTACGTCCTTTGATGGAACTGGCATTATCTGACGCGATAAGACGGCGCACGGTCTTGCACCGCAAAGAGAAAGCCCGGCATTGCCGGGCTTCCTTTTCCTGCTTGTGACCGCCTTACATTTGCGGTCACTCGGCTTCAGCATGCGCGAATCGCGCTTCTTATTCCTTTGCCGCGTCGCGGCATGTCGGCGGCAGTTGAGTCGGTTTCATGCCTTCGCCATTCGAGCAGCTCCAGGTGATGCGACCGTCATCATCTGCCGAGGGCGTGAAGATCAACTTGCCGTGGGCGGTGCCGGCGATGAGGATCATGCCCTTGGGGGCGAGCGACAGCGTGGTGCCGTCGGCCAGCTGCGACGGCGCGCCGGCCGCCTTGAGCGATCCGGGGATCCGCTGTTTGGCCTGATAGTAGCGGACCAGCGCTTCGCGCACGGGTTGCGTGCCGGTGACGACGGCGCTGAGCTTGGCCTTGGTCATGTAGTCGTTGTATGCCGGGATGGCAACGGCGGCCAGCATGCCGATGATGTAGACCATCAGCAGGAGACCGAAGCCCGCACCCAAGCGTCCCGCGTAGGGCACGAACGCCGCCAGGAAGTAGGCAAGTTTGTGGCGCTTGGGCAAGGGGGCCGTGGTGTCCATCACTCGCGCGACGCGCTTGGTCAACCACGGGTAAGCAGCGGCCAGTTCGTGGAACGACATCCAGAAACCGGAAGCGTGGTTCGCCTGGTTGCGATAGGCAGCGACGTCGAGGTCTTGCCAGCGTTCCGCGCCGGCCGAGAGTGCGGCGAGCGAACGTGCGGCGCCTTCGGGCGAGGCGCTGCAGGCCAGGCCGTGACGGTCGCAGGTGGTTTCCCGGGCGCGGGAATAGGCCGCGCCGAGCAGCGGCAGCCACAACACCGGCCAGCGCAGGAACTGGAAGCTCAAGTGCTTCATGCGCAGGTGACCCAGTTCGTGGCCGATGTAGAAGCGCACGCCATCGCTGTGCTTGGCCATCGCGTCCACGACATTGGAGAACAGCACGACGAACTGGGTGCCGAGGAACTTGGTGGCAAATGCATTGAGTCCGCCGTCGCCGTTCAGGACGTATGCCTTCGGACGCTCCTTGATCTGCAGGCGGTCGCTGCAGGCGATGAACTGCGCGTGCAGGTCGGGGAATTGGCTTTCGGACAATTCGACGCCGTTGCCCTTGATGTGCGCGATCAGCGCGGACTGCGCGAACACGTACAGCACGAAGCCGGCGGCGAGGCCCACGAGTGCGGCGACGAGTGAGGTGATGCTGAAGGTGGCGACGACCAGTGTCAGCCATACCAGACTCCCAAGTATGAGAGTGGTGAGGCCGAGCGTGCGCTCGCGCGGGTAAACAAGTTCGTTCATGAGTCCAATTCCTTTTTGTTGTTGTTTAGTGACAATGGAGAAGCAGAACATGCTCACGTATGTGCCGCACACCGGTCATGCCGCGGTGCGGATCGATACGTGAACGGCGACGCTACCACACGCGTTTTTCGGTGACAATGGAATTGAACGGTCCCGCGAATCCCTGCCAGAACCAAAGGATGAATTTCTCTAGAACTTTTTGTGCAGGGGACTATGACTTCGGGCACGAGTTCAAAATCAGCGCGACCATGAAAAGGATCGCGACCAAGGGGCAGACCAGGGCTATCAGCCGCCCGATGCACTGCCCTTGAATTGGCGCCGATACTGCGCGGGAGAAAGCCCGGTCGAGCGCTTGAACAATCTCCTGAAGGACGAGACATCCTCGTAGCCCACCTTTGCCGTGATGCTCTCGAAATCGCCTGGCGTGGATTCCAGCAATTCCTTCGCGCGTTCTATCTTGAGCGCTTGCAGGTAGGTGAGCGGCGTCATTCCGGTGATGTCGAGGAAGCGTCGGTTGAGCGTGCGGTAGCTGACGTGCATGGCTGTAGCGAGGTCGTCGATGGACACCGGCTTCGCGATGTTGCCGGCCATCCACTCGATGGCGCGCCGGATCAGCGGCTCGGCATATTCCTTTTGCACGGACATGAAAGGACGCTGCGAGGTGCGCGCGCCGTCCACCAGCATGATGCCGCTCACGCTGCGCGCCAGCGCCGCGCCGCCGAGACGGCGCAGCACATGCAGCGAGAGGTCGGTGTGCGCCGTCATCGCTCCGGCGGTGATCGCGCGGCCGCTGTCGATGAGCGTCTTGTCGGCGTCGAGTTCGATGTCCGGGTAGCGCTGCCGGAATTCTTGCGCAAGCCACCAGGTCGTCGTCGCCGGGCGGCCGTTCAGCAGGCCGGCTTCGGCGAGCACGAAGGTGCCGTAGCAACTGGCGGCCACCAGCGTCGTCTCGGGCAGATGCCGGAGACGGTCGATGACGGTGCGCCAGGTGGTGTGCAGCCGGGTGACGATGTGCTCCAGCGATTCGGCAAAGAATCCGGGCAGGATGATCGCGTCGTAGCCGCCGAGGTCGGCGGGCAGGCGCTGCGTGTCGACCGCGACGGCGTCGGTCAGGCGCACCAGGCCGCCGCGCGTGGAGTACAGGTGCGGCTGCCAGCCGGCATCCGGCTGATAGCGCCGGGCAAGGCTCAGCATGTCCAGCGTGGCGGTGACGCTGGATGCGGTGGCGCCTTCCTCCAAAAGCATGGCGATCTTCATGTTGGCAGTTTCGGCATTTATTTGGGCAATTATGCCACTGCCGCAGAAGTGCGGCGGGTGACAAGATGCGCTCAGGTTCCACCCTCCCCCTGCAAGGGAGAGGAGACGGAGGGGCAGTTGCATATTCAACATTACAGGAGCGACACATGGCATACACAGAACAAATTGCCGCAGAAATCATCGCGCTGGAACGCGCGGCACTGGACCGCTGGGGGGCGGGCGATCCGTCCGGCTATCTGGAGATATCCGCACCGGACGTGACCTATTTCGATCCCTTTCTGGAACGCCGTCTCGACGGCCTTGAGGCGCTGGCGGCGTGGTACGCGCCGTTGCGCGGCACCATTCGCATCGACCGTTACGACCTGATCGAACCCAGGGTGCAGGTGTGCGGCGAGGCCGCCGTGCTGACATTCAATCTGGTTTCGTACAGCGGCGCCACCACGATGCGCTGGAACTGCAGCGAGGTCTACCGCAAGGACAAGGCCGGCTGGCGTCTCATCCAGACGCACTGGTCGATCACGCAGCATTTGCAGAATCAATGAACAGGAGATGAATATGAAATTCGCGATACCGATGTTGTTGGGGATGTTGTGTTGCGCGGCTTCGGCGCAGGCTGGCGAGTCGCCCAGGACCCTGTTCGAGATGGCCGGAGCAAAGCAGGGGCCGGTCAGGCTGTCGGATAGTGTGCTGGTCATCATCGATGCGCAGCGCGAATATGTGGACGGTGCGCTCCCGCTGGCCGGGGTGGATGCGGCGGTCGCGGACATTGCGCGGTTGCTGGCGCGGGCGCGCAAGTCCGGCACGCCCGTCATCCATGTCATGCACAGGGGCGGGCGCGGGCTGTTCGACCCGGAGGGAAAATTCTTCGGGATCGTTTCATCGCTGCAACCGCTGGCGGGCGAAACGGTCATCGAGAAGATGCGCGTCAGCGCGTTTGCCGGCACCGGTCTGGAAGAGGCGATCAAGCGCACGGGCCGGAAGCAGCTCATCGTCGTCGGATTCATGACGCACAACTGCGTCAGCTCCACGGCGCGCGCCGCACGCGACCTGGGCTACGAAGTCGCCGTCGTGGCCGCTGCTACCGCCACGCGCGATCTGCCGGACGGCAATGGCGGCGTCCTGCCCGCTGCCGAACTGCAAGCCGCCAGCTTGGCTGCACTGGCCGACCGGAACGCGAGGCTGCTAAAGCAGGCGGGCGACGTGCAGGAGTGATGCCGTTCGGCAAGGGTTGAATAGTGGCAGGAACAAGCCCGGCGCTG
>JBQGEN010000016.1:0-3658 GCA_052039615.1 Sideroxyarcus sp.
GAGATCGTGCGCGGCAACGTCAGCAGTCTGTATGGCTCTGAAGCCATCGGTGGTGTCGTCCAGATATTCACCAGGCGCGGCCATGGTGCGCCGGCTGCGAATGCGAGTGCCGGTTTTGGCAATCAGGGCACGCGGCGCTTGTCTGCAGGTCTGGGCGGCGCGGTGGAGGGGACGGATTTTGGCGTGCAGCTTTCCACCTTCAGGACGGACGGAGTGTCGGCCCTGAACCCGGCGCGGGTATCCACAGCCAACCCGGATCTGGACGGTTATCGCAACAACAGTCTGTCGGCCAATGTGGGGCATGCATTCGGTGCCGACCACCGTGTCTCGGCTTCGCTGTTCGGCAGCAATGGCAACAACCAGTATGACAACGCGTTCAATTTGAACCTGACCGATGCGAACACCAGTCGTGCACAGATGTGGAAGTTTGCGCTGGCCTCGGACGACCAGATCACGGATGCCTGGCATAGCAGGCTGCAGCTGGCGAATGGCGTGGACCAGTACCGTGATTTCCTGAATGGGCAAGCTGTGGCGGGCGGCGCGCTGTACCAGACCAGCAGCGACCAACTGACCTGGCAGAATGCGCTGCAGCTGGACGCCAGCCAGCGGCTTCTGCTGGGGGTGGAAGCACTGCGGCAGAAGGTGTCGAGCGACATGAGCCCCGGCTATGTACAGGATACGCGCCAGGTGAACAGCCTGTTCGCCGGCTACACTGGAACCCATGGCGCGCACCAGGCGCAGCTTAACCTGCGCCAGGACAACGATTCGCAATACGGCGGCAACACCACCGGCCTGCTGGGCTATGGATATGCGCTCACTGAAGCCTGGAGAGCCAATGCCAGTTACAGCACGGCGTTCCGGGCGCCCACGTTCAACGAGCTGTATTGGCCGGATACCGGCTTCGGCGGAGGCAATCCAGCGCTGCGACCGGAACGCTCGCGCAACCTGGAGGCAGGATTGCACTACGCAACGAGCGGGCATCTATTCGATGCGGTGTACTTCGACAATCGCATTCGCGATCTGATCTCCAGCTGGCCGCCAGCCAACATCAACAAGGCGCGCATTGACGGTGTCGAGCTCAGCTATGCCGGCCGATTCGGCGACACCGGCGTAAAGGCAGCCCTGACCTCCCAGAACCCGCGCGACGACATCACCGGCGCGCAATTGATCCGGCGCGCCAAACTGCATAGCAGTCTCGGATTGACGCAGCAGATCGGCACATGGCAGGTGGGCGGGGAGTGGCTGCATAGCGGCACGCGCCAGGACAACTATTTCGATCCGTCCACCTTCACGGCTTCGAGCCAGACTCTGCCCGCATACAATGTCTTCAATCTGACTGCCGGCTATGCCATCAACAAGGATACCCGGCTGGCCCTGCGCGCGGACAACCTGACAGACCAGAACGACAGCAGTGCCTACGCCTATAGCCCACTGGGCCGGCGCGTGTTTGTCGGTATTCATTACCAGCCGCAAGACTGATATGCCGCTGCACTGCAGTACTTGAATCAGGGAGGCGCGGGTATACTTGACGCCGAATTATCGGGGCAGGAACCAGGTTTCCCGGATCGGACTGCAGCAGCCCGATCCGCATCACAAAGACTTTTCAAGGAGAAAGACATGAAGATATTGACGCAACGTCCGCTGTTGATTGCTTTGGGTTTGGTCGCGCTGATGGCGGCGACGCGCTCGCACCATTTCGGCAGCGCGTTGCATTTGCCGGATGCCTCGCTGGCCGTGTTCCTGCTGGCCGGTTTCCTCATCGCCAGCCCGTTGCTGTTCGGCGCGCTGCTCGTCGAAGCTGGCCTGATCGACTTTCTCGCGATCACGCAGTTCGGCGTGAGCGATTATTGCATCACTCCGGCCTACTGGTTCCTGATCCCGACCTATGCCGTGTTGTGGTATGCCGGGCGTTTCTATGCGCGCATCCATCAGCACAGCATGCGCAGTCTGGGGATGTTCGCTAGTCTGTCGTTTGCGGCAACCAGCGTGGCATTCTTCATCTCCAACGGCGCGTTCTATCTGTTCTCCGGGCGCTTCGCCGACATGGGCATGGCGGAATATGCCCACGGCGTATCGCAGTACTATGTGCAGTACATGAGCGGTGCCGCGCTGTATCTGGTTCCGGCGGTTCTGTTGTACGTGTTGTTCACCCAGCACGCAGGCAGGCAGCATTCAGAGGCCCGCTAGTCAGACCATGCCGGACAACAGCGCGCAACACCAGCAGCGCATGGCGCGCAAGAAAGCCGTGATCGATGCGGCGATCGCCGATGCCGCACAGGACAAGGGCCTGCTGCTGGTGTTGACGGGCAACGGCAAGGGGAAATCCAGCTCGGCCTTTGGCATGGTGGCACGTACCCTGGGCTACGGGCTGAAGGTCGGTGTGGTGCAATTCATCAAGAGTCGCCGCGACACCGGCGAGGAGAAATTCTTCGGTCAGCAGCCTGGTGTGCAATGGCAGGTGCTGGGTGACGGTTTCACCTGGGACACGCAGGATCGCGATGCGGATATCGCCAGCGCGCAGCGTGCCTGGACGGTGGCGCAAGGTTTCCTGGGCGACGCATCCTTGCATCTGGTGGTGCTGGATGAACTGACTTATCTGCTGAACTACGGCTATCTCGATGCGCAGCAGGTTTGCTCCGATCTGGCTGCGCGCCCGGCCATGCAGCATGTGGTGATAACGGGTCGCGCCGCCCCGCAACCGCTGCTGGACATGGCCGATACCGTCAGCGAGATCCGCGATGTCAAACATGCGTTCCGCGCCGGCGTGCGCGCCCAGCCGGGCATAGACCTGTAACAAGCCGAACACCACTCCTATGTGTCCTTTTGTGCGAACCCCATTGTCGGCGAGTGCCTTCAGCGAAGGGCAACGATGAGCGCTTGCACGCTGATGGTCCAGGGCACGACCTCCGATGCGGGCAAAAGCACGCTGGTCGCCGCACTATGCCGCTGGCTGGTTCGGCAGGGCGTGGCGGTCGCGCCATTCAAGCCGCAGAACATGGCGCTGAACAGCGCGGTGACGCATGACGGCGGCGAGATCGGCCGCGCGCAGGCCGTGCAGGCGCAAGCCGCCCGCCTTGCGCCGCATACCGACATGAACCCGGTGTTGCTCAAGCCCAACAGCGACACTGGCGCGCAGGTGATCATCCACGGTCGCGCCATCGGCAACATGGAAGCGCTGGAATATCACCACTACAGGAATACGGCGCGCGCGGCGGTGCTGCAGTCGCACGCACGCCTGTCCTCGCAATATCAGGTCGTGGTGGTGGAAGGCGCGGGCAGCCCGGCCGAGATCAACTTGCGCGCGGGCGACATCGCCAACATGGGGTTTGCCGAAGCGGTGGACTGCCCGGTGATCCTGATCGCCGATATCGACCGCGGCGGCGTGTTCGCGCACCTGGTCGGTACGCTGGCGCTGCTCTCGGAGAGCGAGCGGGCACGCGTGAAGGGTTTCGTCATCAACCGCTTCCGTGGCGATCTGGCGTTGCTGCAGCCGGGGCTGGATTGGCTGGAACAGCACACCGGCAAGCCGGTGCTCGGCGTGTTGCCCTACATGCATGACCTGCACCTGGAAGCGGAAGACGCAATCCCCCCTCCCGTGAGCGGGGGAGGGGCCGGGGGAGAGGGCAAGCTGCGCGTCGTCGTTCCCGTCCTGCCCCAC
>JBQGEN010000017.1:0-4863 GCA_052039615.1 Sideroxyarcus sp.
GACGGCAAAGGCGTGGTGAAAACTTGCCGACGGGTCGCTAGTCCTTGCCGCGGCCAGGCGCAAAGCCTGCTCCACCTTGGCGCGCGGATAGGGCCGCGGCCCGCCATAAGTCACCGCCCAGCCGTCGCTTGCACTGTCCAACATCTGCGCAGGTGTTTGCGGCGGATGCTGGCGCATAGACTCGATGTAATCGATAAAGCGCTTTTCCGGGGCGGGCAGTGCAAATTAGGCGGCGCTCTGCCCCATGGTGGCAGCCATATACGGCCGGTGGTCGGCACTCGTGGAGATCAACACCAGTCTTTCGGCGATGCCGGGATGCTTGATGGCGACAAGTTGCGCGATATATCCGCCCATCGAAAGGCCGATGACAATGGGGCGCTCTGCCTTGTAGCCGTGAACCACGGCGATGGCGTCTTCCGCAAGAGTGTCCAGATCGTAAGGGGTGCGCTGGTAATCGACCTTGGAAGATTTTCCCGTGTCGCGGTGGTCGTATCGAATCACGTGGAAACCGGCCGAAGCGAGCCGCTCGCAGAATTCATCAGGCCAGAAGATACCCTGATTCATCGCTCCCATGATCAACAGCACAGGCGGACTCTCCGGATTCCCGAAGGACTCGGTCCAGAGCGTCAGTCCATCTTTGGTATTGATGTATCTTTCCATTTTCGACGGTACTCCAGCACTTTGCGGAATACCCTGCTCTTATCAGCGGGATCAGCTTCCTAATCCGTTATCTCCAGATCCCGAATGTCCCAGAAATCCTCATAGTCAGCGCGCTCCAGGTACTCGTTAAAGATATACGCGCCGGAATAGCCGCCCTTGATGCCTTTCAGCATCGCCTCGGAAAAATCGGTCAACTCGATAGGAAACTCCGGCAACGCCGGGGTGTTTGGAGTTGACTCGATGTCAAACGACCACTTGCCCGAGGTTGGGTTCTTATGCATCTTCAGCAAAGAGAGGAAATTCTGTCCCGCCAGTATCTTCGCTTTTTCAGCCTGTCGCGCAATCCGGAAAAAGCGGTCGATCTCGATCCCGATGAAATCGCGTTTGGCAACGAAGACCACCTGGTTCTCCTTGAGGTAGGCGACTCCGACCCCCAGTTGATTTCTCAGGGCCAGCAGTTCTTCCGGCCCGGCCATTGCGCCCGGGTTTGATTCCACCTTTCGCAACTGGTCGGTCAACAACTTCGAGATGAACTGATCGAGCTCATCCTCAGCCAGTTTCGAGGAATCCACGGCGTGAGTTATCCGGTCAACAGTGCATTTCCAGTACAGCTCTTCGCGAATATGGGTGTTGGGCAGGAAAGCGGTTACGTCAAAATGAGCGTCGAGGAGAAACACCAGCAATGCCTGCGCCATGTGGGTCGAATGGCTCGATATTTCCTGCGCGTCAAGCCCATCCAGGTCATACGTATACCAGAACTCATCGCCCATGCGCTTGATCAGGGACAGCCGTTGAATATCCAGGACGCAATCCCTGCCCACAAGATCCAGGTAACAGTTCATGGAAACGAGCATCGATCTGAGCAGATCCCTGTAGTGCTCATCGAGATTGGTGCCGTTCAGGCCGGCAAACTCGGCAAGCCGCTTCTTCAGCGCCGTGGAGCCGACAACATCCATTGAGATGGCCAGAAACGCCATACTTTCCTCACGCTCTTGTATTCCACGTATTTCGGGAGATCTATGTCGGGGCAGTTGTGCCCCGACGCAAGCCCGCACTCTAACCGCCCCCAGCGCGGCGGACAATACGCCAATTGGATCAAAGGGCGCATCCCACTTCGCATTGCGCTACACTAACCGCACCCCACCCGAGTTGAGACATGGTCCTATGCCACAGACTCAGCACATCGAACGGCACTTCCGCGCGTCGCAGACGATACGCGACATCGTCATCGGCATGGCGGACGGACTGACGGTTCCCTTCGCGCTGGCGGCTGGACTTTCCGGCGCGGTCGCTTCCAACCATCTCATCACCACTGCAGGCATCGCGGAGATCGCCGCCGGCTCCGTCGCCATGGGCCTGGGCGGCTACTTGGCCGCGCGCGGCGACGCCGAGCACTACGACACCGAGATGCAGCGCGAGTGGCAGGAAGTGCAGACCATACCGGACGAGGAAGCGCGGGAGATCGTCGATGTGTTCAGGGAATACGGCGTGTCGGCGGAACAGTGCGCGCCGGTGGTCGCGGCATTGCGCAAGGATCGCGATGCCTGGGTGCGCTTCATGATGCGCTTCGAGCTCGGGCTGGAGCGTCCCGAGCCGGGACGCGCCAAGCGCAGCGCGGCCACCATCGGCGGCGCCTACGTTGCCGGCGGGATGATCCCGATCGCGCCCTACTTCATGACAGCCAGCATGAACGATGCACTGATCGCCTCCTGCGCCGTCACCCTGTGCGCACTGGCGCTGTTCGGCTACGTCAAGGGCGGCTTCATCGGCATACCGCCCCTGCGCAGCGCGGCGCAGACCCTGCTCATCGGCGGCATCGCCGCAGCGGCGGCATTCGTTTTGGCCAAGTCGATTTCCTAGAGAGAGGCACCATGGCGACCAGACAAGAACGCGATTCCTTCGGCCCCATCGAAGTCCCCGCAAAACGACTGTGGGGAGCGCAGACGCAGCGCTCGCTGGAGCACTTCCACATCTCAGTCGAGCGCATGCCGGAAGAGATCGTGTTGGCGCTGGCCGAGGTCAAGCGCGCCTGCGCCGTGGTCAACCGCGATCTGGGCCTGCTGCCGGACAACAAGGCGCAGGCCATAGCCCAAGCGGCAGACGAGATCCTGGCGGGCCAGCATGCGCAGGAATTCCCGCTGTCGGCATGGCAGACCGGCTCGGGCACGCAGAGCAACATGAACCTGAACGAGGTGCTGGCGAACCGCGCCTCGGAGCTGCTGGGCGGCTATCGCGGCATCAAGCGCCTGGTGCATCCGAATGACGAGGTCAACCTCGGCCAGTCGTCCAACGACATCTTCCCCACCGCGATGCACGTGGCCGCGGTGAGTGGCATGCAGCACAGGCTGCTGCCCGCGCTACGCGCCCTGCGTGCCACGCTGTATGACAAGGCGCGGGAGTTCGCGGCCATCGTCAAGATCGGACGCACGCACCTGCAGGATGCGACGCCGCTCACGCTGGGGCAGGAGTTTTCGGGCTATGTGGCGCAACTGGAGTTGGCAGAATCGCTGCTCACGGCTGCGCTCACGCCGCTCTACCAGCTCGCTGCCGGCGGCACCGCCGTGGGCACCGGGCTCAATACCCATCCCGAGTTCGGCGCGCGCGTCGCCGCCGAGCTGGCGCAGCGCAGCGGCCTGCCTTACCGCAGCGCACCCAACAAGTTCGCCGCGCTGGCCGCCAACGATGCGCTGGTGGCCGCACACGGCGCGCTCAAGACGCTGGCCGCGGCACTGATGAAGATTGCCAACGACGTGCGCTGGCTGGCCTCCGGCCCGCGCTCGGGCCTGGGCGAAATCAACATCCCGGAGAACGAACCGGGCAGCTCGATCATGCCGGGCAAGGTGAACCCGACGCAGTGTGAAGCGCTGACCATGCTGTGCTGTCAGGTGTTCGGCAACGACGTCGCCATCAACTTCGGCGGTGCTTCCGGCAACTTCGAGTTGAATGTGTTCAAGCCGCTCATCGCGCATAACTTCATGCAGAGCGTGCGCCTGCTGGGCGACGGCATGGCGAGTTTCGAGGAGCATTGCGTGCGCGGCATCACGGCGAATCGGGAGCGCATCGAGGAACTGATGGAGCGCTCGCTGATGCTGGTGACCGCACTGACCCCGCACATCGGCTATGACCGAGCCGCCGAGATCGCCAAGCGCGCGCACCATGACGGCAGCTCGCTGAAGCAGGCGGCACTGGCGCTGGGCTATGTCACCGCGGAACAGTTCGATCTGTGGGTGAAGGCGGAAGACATGACCGGCGCGAAACGCGCGGGATAGTGCAACGACTAGACGCCCTTCGCGCGGTACGCCATCTTCATGTAGGCATCGCCCTTCTCAAGCTCATCCAGCATCTGCTCCAGACGCTTCTGCTGCGTGGCGGGGAGTTTGGCGCGGGTGATCCAGCCGATGTAATCGTTGCGCTGGTAGGGAGGGCGGGCGTCGTAGGCGGTCATGAGATTTCTCGCGACCAGCGCTTCGCGGATGAAATCGGGCATGGGGTGGCGCTCTCGTTTCAGGCGTGATGTCTTTTCCATCATTCCCTCCCGCGCGTTTATGTGGCCGGGTCAGTCGCCGAGCACGACCTTGCCGTGACAGGCCCCGCAGTTGGAACGGGTCTTGACCTGCGGCAGCTTCCATTCATTGGGCGAGATCACGCGGTGTTCGCGCTTGAACCACGGCGTGTCACTGATGCGCAGACTGGCAGAACCGTACAGGTCGCCACTGCCGGCATTGCGTTGCAGGAACTCAAGGATCACCTTCCTGTCTCTGGTGTCGAGCACCGCATTGCTGTCGAAGTGCTTGTCCAGGCTGCCCATGAGCTGCTGCCAGACTCCTTCGTTCAGCATCCTGGGCGGATAGGCGACATGACAACTGCTGCACTCAGCCTTCCATTTTGCATAACCGGAATTCGGCTGCTTGCCGCTCTCCGCGAACGCCTGAGACATTCCCAACACCAGCAATAAAGCCACTACCCGTTGCATGCCCTGCCTCCTTCAACATCGACTGGATAACGCCCCGCCCACCGGCAGACGCAACCACGAAACCAACGGGTGCAATTATGCCATCTACCCGTTATGCGAACCCGGCAACCTTTGCCTGAGGGTACAGTCTGGCCGGCTATTCTTAACGATTTCTTAATAACCAGAAATACCGGGTAACGCTAGACGCAGGACGACGTTTCGCCGATGCATCACTCACTTACCACTCAAGC
>JBQGEN010000018.1:0-3893 GCA_052039615.1 Sideroxyarcus sp.
GCCGCCCTGGTCGGTCTGCCGTTGCTGCTGCTGCCGCTGTCGGCCATCCTCTTCGGCGCTTGGGCGGCGCTGCTGCTGGTCCTGCTCTATCCCGCCCTCCTGTATGGCGCGCTGCAGTGGCAGACACGCCGCTTCGCCGCCGCCCTGGTGGCCCATTTGCCGGCCTATCTTGACAGCGTGGCGCGCTCGCTCGCTGTTGGCAACACCATGCCGGTCGCGCTCAAGCTGGCGATGGAACAAAGCCCCGAACCGATCCCGCACGTGTTCCTCCAGGTGGCGCGGCGCCATGAGCTGGGCGTCTCCATCGAGAACGCGCTGGAACAGGTCGCCGCCACTTTCCGGATACGGGAGTTGCAGCTGCTCGCTTCGGCCGTCATCGTCAACAGCCGCTATGGCGGGAAGATGGAAGTGATATTGAGCAACATCGCCAACGCCATCCGCGAATACGACCGCGCCCAGCGCGAACTGGTCGCGCTGACCGCCGAGACCCGGCTCAGCGCCTGGATCCTGTCGGCGTTGCCGCTCGTCATCCTGGTCATGCTGGGCGCCACCAATCCGGCCTACATACGCGGCATGTGGCTTGACGACAGCGGCCGCGGGCTGTTGCTTGCCGCCTTCGGGCTCGATATCGCCGGCACTTTGATCTTGCTGCGCATGGCGCGCCTCTGAGAGCTTCCATGGATCTGTCGCTCCAATTCCCGTTGCTGCTGGCGCTGGCTGTGATGCTGTTCAGCCTCGGCCTGCTGTGGCTGATCCTGGCGGCACTGGAGCGCATGCGCGGCGTGCGCGCCAGCACCCAGCTGATGCTGCGCCACAGCGAGAACCTTGCCTTTCGCGGTCGCCTGAGCGACCTGCTCGGGGAGGGCGACACCTTGCTGGAACGCATGATCCGGCGCATGGCGAGACTGATGCTGGAGGAGGAGTCCGAGGACGACACTTACTACCTGGAAGAGCGCACCTGGCTGATGCAGGCCGGTTTCCGCGGATCGCGGGCGGTGATCCTGTTCGCCGCGCTGCGCCTCGGTCTGCCGGTGGCGGGACTGGTCGTCCTGTCGCTGAGCTGGGTCGGCTCCGCGCTGGAGGTGCTGTTCTTCGTCTACGCCTACGCCACCTTCGTGACCGGTTACATGCTGCCCAAATATCTGCTGCGGGCGCTCGCCGGAAAACGCATGAAGAGGTTCGTCGACGAGTTGCCGCTGTTCGTCGATTTCCTGCGCATGCTGCAGGGCGTGGGGCTGTCGCTGGAGCAAAGCCTGATGGTGATGACCGACGCCCATTTCAATGCCCTGCCCACCATCGTCGGCGAGATCCGCGAAGTGACGCGCCAGATCGCCAGCGGCCGCTCGCGCGGTCAGGCGTTCGAGAAGTTGGCCCGGCAGCTGAATGTGGTGGAGTTCCGCGAACTGGTCGCCATCCTGGTCCAGGCCGAACGCTACGGCGGCTCGCTGCAGGAACCGCTGCAGGTGTTCTCCAGGCAGATGATAGAGCGGCGGCGCTTCGAGATGCAGGCGCAGATCGGGCGGACGGCGACCAAGATGACGGTGGTGATGGTGCTGTTCCTGTTCCCCGCGCTGCTGATCGTGACCGCGGGGCCGGGCATACTCGCCATACTCAACGCCCTGTCGCGATAGAGGAGGATTCATGAACAAGACTTTGCTTTGGCTATCCATGCCGCTACGCTCCGCACTCTGCCTCGGCGCGATGCTGCCCGCGCTGGCGCTGGCAGCGAATCTTTACGGCGAGACCGAGCCGGCAGTGTCCGGCCAGCCCGCGGCCGACGCGCAGACATTGGCGGAGAAACCGGACGTGTACCTGCAGCTCATCGCCGGCATGCAGCAACGCGGGCTGTACTATGCCTCGCTCGCGCACCTGGACGCCTTCGAGGCGCAGTGGCCGGACCGCGCGGACGCGTCGCTGTTGCGGGCCTTGGCCCTGCGCGAAAGCGGGCAGACGGAGGCAGCCCGCAAACTGTATGGCAAATTGCTGCGCGGCCCGCTGGCGGCGCGCGCCCATCACGGCCTGGGCCTGATCGCCATGCGCGCCGGCGACTTCGAGGAGGGCAGTGCCGCGCTGAACCGCGCCGCCGCGCTGGCGCCGACGGATGTGAACATGCTGGGCGATCAGGGCTATGCCTTCCTGATGCTGGGAAAATTCGCGGACGCGCGCCTAGCCTTGCTGAAGGCGGCGGAACTGGATGCGGGCAACAAGCGCATCGGTGCCAACCTGGCCTTGCTGCTGCTGAGCGACAAACCGGAACAGGCGCAGGAACTCATGCAGCGTTACGACTTGGCACTGAGCGTGCGCGAGGAAGTCCTGGCGCGCGCCGCCGATGTCAGGACCGCGCAAAATACCACTAAGGAGTCCAGACAATGAACCACGGCACGCTGAAATATCTCTGCATCCCCTTGTTGCTCGCGGCCGGCTTCCCGCTGCCGGCGACAGCCGCCGAGGGGGCGGCGAGCGCCGTCGCGAGCACTCCGGCGCAGGCGGCTGCTACGGACGGCGCGGCGCGGGACGATGAGCGCGACAAGATAACGGTCGGCACCCGCAGCGCACAATGGCTGGATGCCCAGCGCGAGGGGAGCGCCGCAGGCAAGCTGCTGCCCATTCCCGGCGCCGAGGCAGGCCGCAGTTACCAGCGCTATATCGACAGTTTCGCCAACCCCATCCCGGAAAAACTGCCTGCCGCCCCGACGGGCGCGCAAAAATAGCGCGACGACGGGGCGGAAGAGCAGCGTCATGTTTATCAGATTGACACAGCAGCGACAGCAGGGCGCCATCAGCGTGCTGGCGGCGGTAGCGCTCGGCGTCTCCATCTCTGTCGCCGCCCTCGCGCTGGATCTCGGACATGTGTTCTGGCTCAAGCGCGATCTGCAGAAGGCGGCGGATCTGGCCAGTCTCTCCGCGCTGACCGATCTGAGCCAGGCATCGAGCATCGCGCAAAGCATCGCCCTCGAAAACGATTTCGATTACCAGGACACGACAACGGCGAACAGCCTGGTCGTGCTGACCGGGAGATACGACTGGACCACGCGTGCCTTTGC
The DNA here is from genome assembly GCA_052039615.1 of Sideroxyarcus sp. Classification (GTDB taxonomy): domain Bacteria; phylum Pseudomonadota; class Gammaproteobacteria; order Burkholderiales; family Gallionellaceae; genus Sideroxyarcus. Next base: position 3,045 of record JBQGEN010000018.1, read on the forward strand.
CGCCGGCGGCGCGGCGGCCGAACTCAACTCGGTGCAGGTGACGGTGGAAACCACCGTGCCCTACTATTTTCTGCCCGGCAGCCGGCGCGTCAAGGCCAGCGCCACAGCGGCGCGGGACGCCATCGCCGGCTTTTCCCTCGGCTCCTACCTCGCCCGCCTCAATACCGCAGATTCCAGCCTGCTCAACGGCGTGCTGGGCGGGCTGCTTGGCAGCGCGGTCAGTCTGGACCTGATCAGTTACCAGGGGCTGGCGGCGGGCAGCGTCACGCTGGCCGGGCTGCAGGCCGCCCTCGGGTTGGCCACGATGGACGACGTGCTGAATGCCAACGTGACCCTGGCCGACCTCGTTGCCGCGCTCAACCTCAAGGGCGATGCGGCCAGCCTGAACGCGGCCGGCATTCTCGCCACATTGAGCTCGGGTATCTCCTGGCGCGTCGGCGACCTGATCAAGGTGGACAGCGGCAACCCGCAGAAGGCGGCCAACGCCGAGATCAACCTGCTGCAGCTGCTCACGCTGGGGGCAGAACTGGCCAACGCCGACAGTGCCAGCCTCATCAACGTCCCGCTTGCTCTTTCCGTTCCCGGCATCGCCAGCGTCGATCTGGCGCTGGCGCTGATCGAAAAGCCGTCGATCGCCATCGGCCCGGCGCGGCGCGACAGCGGCGGCGAATGGATGACCCGGGCCCGTTCCGCCCAGGTGCGGCTGCGCCTGAAACTGACGCTGCTGCAGGCGGTGGGCGGCGGGGTGGTCAGCCTGCCCATCTACATCGAAGGCGGCGCGGCGGATGCGGCGCTCACCGGCATCCAGTGCCGCTCGCCCAGGGACAGCAGCGACGTCGTCATCCAGGT
>JBQGEN010000019.1:0-2628 GCA_052039615.1 Sideroxyarcus sp.
GGCCGCGTGAAGAAGCACAAGACGCTGGAGATCAAGATCCCCGCCGGCATCGACAGCGGCATGCGCCTGCGCCACAGCGGCCACGGCGAAGCCGGCAGCCACGGCGCGCCGCATGGCGACCTGTACGTGGAGATCCACATCAAGCCGCACAGCGTGTTCGAGCGCCACGGCGACGACCTGCACTGTGAGATGCCGATCAGCTTCACCACGGCAGCGCTGGGCGGCGAGATCGAGATCCCCACGCTGGACGGCGCGGCGCGCATCAAGATCCCGGCCGAAACCCAGAGCGGCAAGCAGTTCCGCCTGCGCGGCAAAGGCATCAAGGGCATGCGCACGCATACCCACGGCGACCTGCACTGCCACGTCATCGTGGAGACGCCGGCCAACCTCACCGAGCGCCAGAAGGAATTGCTGCGCGAGTTCGAGACCATCAGCCAGCAGGACAGCGCCCGCCACAGCCCGCGTGCGAAATCGTGGATGAGCAAGGTCAAGGAGTTCTTCGGGCAGTAAACGGCCGGCGCTCCGGCAAGACACTGCTCATGCCGTTTCCACCAATGCATTCCTGTGCAGCGCCGCGGCGATTTGCTTTATGATTCGCCGCGCCGTCCAACTCGCACAAGGAGCATCGCCATGAGCAGCACGCTTGTCCTTCTCGGACTCACCGTCGTCGTTCTGATCTACGCCGTCAGCCTGTACAACCACCTGGTCAGCCTCAAGCACGGCGTCAGCAAGGCGTGGGCGAACATCGACGTGCTGCTCAAGCAGCGCCACGACGAACTGCCCAAGCTGGTCGAGGTGTGCAAGCAATACAAGCAGTTCGAGCAGGCGACCCTGCAGCGCGTGATCGAGGCGCGCTCCATGGTGCAGACCGCGCGCCAGGGACAGGACATCGAGGCGCTAGGCAAGGCCGAAGGCATGCTGCGCATGGGCCTGGGCAACATCTTCGCCGTGGCCGAAGCCTATCCCGAACTGAAGACCAACGAACACTTCATGCAGCTGCAGACCCGCATCACCGGGCTGGAGAACGGCATCGCCGACCGCCGCGAGCTGTACAACGAATCGGTCAATGTCTACAACGTCGGTATCGAGCAGTTCCCCGCCGTGCTGATCGCCAACATGTTTGCTTACTCCCCGAAACCGTTGCTGGAATTCGCCTCGTCCGAAAAGGCCGACGTCGACATGAAGTCGCTGTTCGGCTGACCGGCATGGCAGGCAACCTCCTCTCCCGCTAGCTGCCATGCTCGTTTCGCTGAAACGCGAATACGCGCAGCTCGTCACCTCCGGCGGCCAGCTCCTGCTGCTGTTGGTCGCCATCAAGCTTGAATCGCGCACCGGCTGGTTATGGTGTCTCGGCATCATGGCGGCCGTCAGCCTGCTCGCCTGGTATTCGGCGCTGCACCGCCTGCGCACGATCAGCGGCACGCCGACCTCGCGCATCGCCTCTGCCGCGCAAGGCTACGTCGAACTGATCGGGCGCGGCCGACCTGGGCCTGCCCGGCTCATCAGCAAACTGCGCGTGCTGCCCTGCCTCTGGTACCGCTGGAAAGTGGAACGGCGCGGCGCGAAAAACCAGTGGCAGACCCTGGACAAGGGCGAGAGCAGTGACTACTTCGTACTGCGCGACGACAGTGGCGATTGCGTAGTCGACCCGGAGCAGGCCGAGATCGTCACCAAGCACTGCGACACCTGGATCTCGGGCGACTACCGCTATACCGAATGGAAACTCATCCAGGACGACTACCTCTATGTCATTGGCCAGTTCAGGACCGTGGGCGGCAGCAACAGCGCGCTCACGCACAACGACCTGGTCAAGCAGGTCCTGAGCGAATGGAAGATAGACAATGCCCATCTGCTCAAGCGCTTCGACCTGGACGAGAACGGCGTGCTCGACACGCGCGAATGGATGCTGGCACGTCAGGCCGCCAAGCGCGAAGCGGAAAAACGCCTGGCCCAGGCACGCGCCGAGCCGGATACGAACTTCATGCTCAAACCGCATGACGGACGGCTGTTTCTCATCAGCAATCTCGACCAGGACAAGCTGGCGCGCCGCTACCGGCGCTGGGCCTGGGCGCACGTCGTCATCTTCTTCGGGGGGTTGTGGGCGGTGGCCTGGCTGCTGGCGCACGCGCCGTTCTGAAACCGGTTCAAGTGCCGGATTGCTTTCCCGGCATGGCAAGACTCATGGCAAGTTCCTCTTGCCATGAAGCGCGGCATAGGTTAATTTCACAAAAAATTAACACATATGACGCGCATGGTCTTTGTTCGGAACTGAGCATCGGCAGCTGCGACATCGACAGACTTGTAAGCGAACCCCATGACGGCGGTCAAAGAAACAGTAGGTAAGCCACATCCTATCGGCAACGAGCCTCAGGACTTCAGGCCGGAGTCGGCGCACTCCCGTGCGCAGACCGGGAACGCTTCGCCGGATCACAAGAACCCTGCGCTGCGACGCTGGCGCGTGATTGAGGTCATCTCGTTGAACGGAACCCGCAGTCGCCATGTTTACGGTCATGACGTGACGAATGACACCGGCCGCGCATCAAGCGCGATCAAGGAATTCGATGTGAAGACCATGACCGCCACCACGCGCAGCGGCAGGAATTATCAGCTGGTGGGCGCGCCGGGCAA
>JBQGEN010000020.1:0-5475 GCA_052039615.1 Sideroxyarcus sp.
ACCTACATGCGGCAGACCGCCATCATCGCGCTGCTCGCGCATGTCGGCTGCTTCGTCCCCGCGCAGGAAGCGGTGCTGGGCGAGATCGACCAGATCTTCACGCGCATCGGCGCATCGGACGACTTAGCCTCAGGACGCTCCACCTTCATGGTCGAGATGACCGAGGCCGCCAACATCCTGCACAACGCCACCGACAAGAGCCTGGTGCTGGTGGACGAGATCGGGCGCGGCACCAGCACCTTCGACGGCCTCGCCCTCGCCTACGCCATCGCGCGCCACCTGCTGGAGATCAACCGCAGCTACACATTGTTTGCCACGCATTACTTCGAACTCACCCGGCTGGCCGAAGAATTCAAACAACTCGCCAACGTCCACCTCGCCGCCATCGAACACCAGCACAGCATCGTCTTCCTGCACTCCGTGAACGAAGGCGCGGCCAGCCAGAGCTACGGCCTGCAAGTCGCCGCACTCGCGGGCGTACCGAACAGCGTCATTCGCTCTGCGAAGAAACAACTGGTGAAACTGGAGCAGAACAGCGCTGCGCAGAACCCGCAGGGAGATTTATTCGCCGCCGCCCCGGAAGCGCCGGAGCCGGAAGAACATCCGTTGTTGTCGGCACTGCGCGACCTGCAGCCGGACGAGATGAGTCCGAAGGAGGCGCTGGAGAGGATGTATCAGTTGAAGAAGCTGGTGTAGCACGTTGGCAAAGGAGATCGCCATGGGAAGCGGGCGATCCACGTTGTTGTGGCCCGATCTGACTCTGGCGATTGCCATTTGGTCACCATCTACTGGCTCGATCCAGCAATCTGGGACAAAACGTTCAAGCGAAGGAGAGCATGATGAAATGCACTATCTGCAAAACCGGAGAGACGCATCCCGGCACCACTGCCGTCACGCTGCAACGCGATAACAGCGTGGTCGTCATCCGCGATGTGCCCGCCGAAATCTGCGAAAACTGCGGCGGGTACTACCTGAGCGCCCCAATCGCCAGCCGCGTGTACGCCGATGCCGATGCAACGGCACGGCGGCATGTGGAAGTTGAGATTCAGAGGTACGCGGCATAGGGGAAACCGTGGTCTGTCCCTGAATATCTTCATGTCCCTGAATATCTTCATATAGATAAAAAAATGTCTGTAGATAATATGAGTTTCTCAAATATACTTCTGTAGAATCCAAGTCGATAGTGGAATGGCAGTATTAGGTGCCGCCACACCTTCTCAGGTCACATGTGAAATGTTGAATAATCCTCTCAATCCTCTTAATTGGGTTCAATCAGCTCAAAACTGGTTCAGGAAGACAGAAATATCTAGCGGGTTTAGACCGTACCTCATCTTTCTGATCATTCATGCGGGTTTTGCAGTAACCATCCTTTTTACCTTCCGTGAAGTCGAAGCCGTTGTAACCTTTACGGTAAATAGCCTGTACGTATCGTTTATTGGCTTCGTGCTTCTCTTTGCGGCAAAAAGCTTTCAGGATCCAAGCTTTTGCCGCTCAGAAAAGCACGTTGAAAATGTCAGACGCATGGAACTCGCGGAACAAAAAGGGGATGCCGCACCTAAGGTGATTGATGCAAGCTCTCATGCGATACAGAATCCGGAGCCTCCCAAGTTGACGAATAAAAATGGAGGTCCGCAATGAGAAAAGCCTACCTCTTAGCATTTAGTGACGATCTCGGTACGCGCGATCAAGTCAAGGAATGTCTAGAAAAGATGTCCTCTGTCATCCTGTGGCGCTACGACATGACAAATGCCTTCTATATTATTTCTGAGTCAGCTGCCAATACTATTGCAAATGAATTAATGCAGTACATCACAAACGGCGGCAGATTCATAGTTACCGAAATCTCAGATAACAAGGAGGGATGGCTTACCGAAGAGTCGTGGTACATAATGAACCACAAGAGCTACATGCCAAAGACTTCTTGATGCTCCGAAGCTAAACAAGAGCCAAAAGGGTCAGCTTCGCATTTCAGCTAGTGAATAATCGGGGACAGACCATGGCTTCCTGCTCACTCCACAATCTGATAAGGCTCCATGCTGACCGTTTCGACCCGGTCGCCGAGCATGATCACTTCCCCTTCTCTCCTGCTGTTGCCCGTTTCGCTGAATTCGAAGCGATAGGTGCGGCGCAATATCCGGCGTCCGTTCCTGTCGCGCGCCAATTCCAGGCGCGTGCTGGCAACGGTGTCGTCCAGAAACTGTACGCCCGCCCTGTTGCAGGCTTGCCTGCCCGCTTCGCGCGCGAGTTCCAGGATGCGTATGCTGTGCAGCCAGTACCAGACCAGCGCAGCCAATGCCAGCAGGAGAAGCAAGCTCGCGAAGTCCACGTGATTCCCGTTGTGAAGAGTTGATCGGCAGGCCGCGTTCAGCCCAGGGGGGCGAAGCGCGGCACGCTTTGTCCCTGGTATTGTACCTGCTCGAAGAAGGCCGCCTTGGGCCGCGCCCAGATCAGCCCTTCTTCGGATTTGTAGATCATCATGATGACGTCGGGGTCGGCTTCCAGTTTCGCCTCGCAGACGATCTCGTAGATGCCGCCCTTGTAGTGCCGGTACTTCATTGCCTGCTCTCCCTGATCTGTTGCGTCATTCGTTTCCCATGACCACTCTCATCGCCCTGCTGCGCGGTATCAACGTCATTCGACAGCGGCAATGTGGTGTTCCACAGTAATGCAAAGAACCAGACCGCGCTAGCCGCCAAGATCAGCGCGGCGCGCAGGCTGGCGGAGATGGCCGCCTGAACCAACCGCAATGAACTCTTGCGTGAGGAGCATGACCAGCAACGACCGACCAGATTGATGCCGCTCCCTGAATGACCTGCACAAATGCCTGATTTATGGTATGGTTTTGCGCGCATAACTATTGCCCGGGGCCCTGACTCCAGGGCTGTTTGCCAAGGAGGCGATGAGAGATGCGGACGATATTAGTGATCAACTCGAAAGGCGGTGCGGGGAAAACCACCCTGACCACCAATCTCGCCAGTTATTACGCCAGCCAGAAGGTGCGCACCGCGATCATGGATTGCGACCCGCAGGGTTCGAGCCTGCAATGGCTGCGGCAGCGCCCCGCCCATGTCGAGCGCATCCACGGCGCCAATGCGGCGCCGGCCAGCGGGGGCACGCAGTTGCACAGCCACCGGATGTGGGTGCCCGACAACACCGAGACCCTGATCATTGATGCGCCGGCCGGGACCAAGGGCTTGCTGCTGAAGGATCTGGTGCGCCGCGCCGGTTTCATCCTGATCCCGGTCGCGCCTTCCCCCATCGATATCCACGCCACCGCTGATTTCATCAAGGATCTGTATCTGGTCGGCGGCGCGCGCAGCTCCAAGGCGAAGATCGCGGTGGTGGCCAACCGGGTGCGCCATTCCTCGCCTGGCTACGAGGCGCTCGAACGCTTCCTGACGGCGCTGAAGCTGCCGTTCCTCACCCGCATCAGCGACTCGGACAACTACATCAGCGCCGTTGGCAGCGGCACGGGCGTGTTCGAGATGGAAGAGGCCGCCACCCAGGCGGAACGCCAGGAGCTCGCGCCGATTTTCAGATGGCTGGACGGACATGAAGTCGTATCGCTCGCGGATACAAGCGCTGGCGGTAATGTCGTCAGCATCGAGAAGTCGGGCAAGTTCGCCGCGCTGCGCACGACCGGCAAAACATTGGTTTCCAACCTCATCAGCGCCACCGGCCGGTTCAAGATCGTTCCCTGAAGCAGGCTCTCCTCTCGCCACAAGCAAGCCTGCCGACACAGCGTCTCCCCCATCGCCCGCGTGCCACGACGATTCGTCGTCATTCTTCAGCAAGTCCGGTCGCCTCACGGCGTAGCCTGTGTGGCGACGATGGCTGGCGCAACGCGTGCCTGCTGCAAAAACTCAATATCTTTTCTGTCGCAACTACGGTCAACACTGCTGCCGGAGATACCGGGTATTGCGTATGTATTTCATGCACCCAAGCGGATACCTTGTCTCCACGGGCATGTTGAGGTGCCACAGAGCAAGGAGGTGTGACATGGCTACCATCGGGTTGAATATGGACGGATGCGATATTGCGCATGAAACGTTCAGGCTGGAAGAGCATGGCGGGGACATGATGCGCGCGGGGTGGGCGCAACAATTTTCGCTGGTGGGCGGAAGTCCCGTGGCGCAGATCAGGAGACATCCGATCGACCATGGAGGCGGCGCGACTCCTCATGCCGCCCCCGCGCCCGCTCCGGAAGAAGCGGTCGACAATTTCGGGCTCGTGCTTTCCTCGCTTTTTCCGCAGTGCCCGTAAACCGGCAGACGGAGGGCTTCGCTGCGACGATTGCGGTTGACCGCGGATGAAAATACCAGCAATTGCTTATGTATTTCGTCCGCACAAACCGATAGGTTGTATGCACCGGCAAGTTCAAGTGCCGGCAAGGAGGTGTGACATGGCTACTATCGTGATGGATATGAGCGGACACAGCGTCGGGCATGAAGCGCCCGAGGTCGACGAGTACGGCGAGGAGGTATTGTGCGCGGAGTGGAATCCGCAACTCGCACAGTTGGGCGAAGGCCTGCTCGCGGCGACCAACGGGCATGTCTCTCCCGATCTGGCGATCGTGGATGCAGACGTCTTTCTGAAAAGGATGTACCGGTATCAGTGCTGACAGCGGGCGCCTCGGCGACGAGGCAAACGCTCGATTCGAATCTCGGCACCCGAACCGCTGCCGCGTCCCGGCAGCCGGCATCTTCCCGATCAATCGAGAATCCCCCCAACTGGCCCAAACCGACGGATCCGATGATCCAGTTTTCTGCAGTCTATACAATCGTTTGCAGACACCCCACTTTAATTCTCAAAATCAGAGGCCTAGAATGAACCGATGGATGCGGCGACAACTTGCCGAACTTCCTGGTCTTGCATCGAAAGAAGGAGATGATCATGAACACTGCCGATGTGATGATTCATGTGCACCCGAAGCTGGATGCACGGGCGAGAGCGAATCTGGAAAGAAGACTGTTGGGGCATGCTGGCGTAGGCTGCGCGGAATTCAACGATCATGCGCACCTGCAGGCGCTGGTGGTGACCTATGACGCCGATACGGTCGAGCGCAACGAGATTTTGAATGAGGTGCGCATGACCGATCCGGACGCGAAGACGATGGGATGTTGATGTAAAACACCCCACGCGCACCCGACGAAGCCCGCATCTGCGGGCTTCGTTTTTTTCTTGCGACATCCGCCTGACACATTCCCTTGCTACGCTTCCCGATCACGTCGTATGATGAATCAGGGATTGCTAATATACGAGGAGGCGGTCATGGACAGCGAACAGAAAAGCGCGCTCGGCGAGCAGGCGTACGAACAGCAATGCGCCCGCGCCACCGGAACGGTGACGAAGTGGGTCGTCGAGATGTTGTGATGCGCCAGGCGAAGGAGACATTGCAAGAGAGCATTGCGCAACAGCGCAAGGAGCTGCTGGAAATGATGCAGGAACCGCTGCAGCGATTGGCGGCGCGCTGCA
>JBQGEN010000021.1:0-1742 GCA_052039615.1 Sideroxyarcus sp.
TTGCTTTCCCCTTCGTATGGAAGCGTCTAAAGTAAGCCAAAGCCAATCTAACTAAAGGGGTCAGCATCGCAATTGATCTTCCTTGCGCATCAAGCTCGTAAACCCACAGCCGCCCTCCACGCCTCCAGTTTTTCCTCATAACGCATCCCCGCATGCGCCGGGCTGGTGGAGGGCAGGCGCACCAGTTCCAGCGGCGGTAGCGTTTGCTTGCCCAGCACGAATTTCCTGAAGCTCTGTTCCGCCTTGCCGCCGTTGAAAAACACGCGCGTGATGTGCGGATGCTGCGCGAAGAAGGTCGCGAAGTCGTTCGCCTGTTCCTGCTCGATGTCGCTATCCAGGCTGCTGTGGCGCACGCAGGAGTGCAGCACGTCCCACAGCGCGATGTGCGCGGCCTGCAGCGCCTGCAGGCGCCGGGCATAAGGCGCGTGGGATGGTGTGCCGGTCAGTTCGCCGATGATCTTCCAGAAGGCGTTGTGCGGGTGGGCGTAGTATTGCTGCTGATCGAGCGAGCGTTTGCCCGGCATGCTGCCGAGGATCAGGATTCTCGCGTGTTCATCGGCAACGGGTGGGAAGCTGCGGATGCGGGGCATGTTGTGGTTCGGCAGATTTGAAGAAATGCCCTTCGACAGGGCGAACGGTACTTGTTACAGCAGGCGCGAACGATCGCCCGAGACGAAGCTTTGCAGCGGCTCGTCCAGTCCTTTGCCCAGTGCGATGACCTTGAACAGCTCGCCCATCTCGGCGGGGCTGGTCAGTTTCTGCATCTGCACCGACAGCGGCTGGTAGGCGCGCACGTCCTCCGGCGATACTTCGCGCATCAGGTCGGCCAGGCCGTTGTTGATGAGGAAGTGCGCCTGCGTGGTGTAGCCTAGCAGGTGCGCGCCGTGGTCGATGGCGGCCTCGGCAATGGCGGTGAAATCCACGTGCGCGGTGATGTCCTGCAGGCCCGGCAGGTAGAACGGATCGTCGTGCACGTAATGGCGGTAGTGGCACATCAGCGTGCCGCGCGTGCGCTGCGGGTGGTAGTACTCGCGCGCACCGAAGCCGTAGTCGATGAACAGCAGCACGCCTCGGTCCAGACGTTCGCACAGGCTGGCGACCAAGCCGCGCGCGGCCATCGAGATCTCGCTCAGGTAATCGTCCGGCACCGTGATCCGCGTCGCCGCGTCCAGAAGGGGCTCGTTCTCCGGCAGGCGGTCCTTCCAGACGAAACCCTCGCCCTTGCGGCCGACGCCGCGTTCGAGGATTTGCTGTTCCCTCTCTCCTTGGGAGAGGGCCAGGGTGAGGGGATTTTGTTCGTGCGCATCCTCTCCCTCAATCCCTTCATCCGCAAGGGGTACGCCGGTGGGTACCCCGCTGCTGCGCAGCGCCCCCCCCGCAGTCCCGCTCGCGGGAGGGGGAAGCCTTCGCCAGTGCAGCAGGTGCACCGGCAGCGCATCCAGCACTTCGTTGCCGATGACCGCGCCGGAGATTTTTTCCGGCAACGTGTCCAGCCAGTGCACACGCGCGGCGAGGTGCGGCAGCTTGTCCTGCAGCAGCGCTTGCTGGCGCTGGCGCAAGTCGGCGCTGACTTCCAGGATCGAGTAACTCTCCGGCAGGGCGCCCAGCTTCTCCAGTTCGCCTAGGATGTCCACGGCCAGCTTGCCGCTGCCCGCGCCGAGTTCGAGGATGTGCGGCGAGCTGATCTGCATCACGTCGACCAGCTGCCGCGCCACGGTGCGGCCGAACAGCGTCGAGAGTTC
>JBQGEN010000022.1:0-5517 GCA_052039615.1 Sideroxyarcus sp.
CGGCGAAACGCGCTTGTCGCGCGAAAAAGCCAAGCGTCTGGCTGCCTGGATCGACCTGGAGCAGGCGATGGAAGAAGGCCGCATCGTTGAAGGTTACGTCAGCGGCAAGGTCAAGGGTGGTCTGACTGCCATGGTGAACGGTATCCGTGCCTTCCTGCCTGGTTCGCTGGTGGATACCCGCCCGGTCAAGGACACCACGCCGTACGAAAACAAGACCATGGAACTCAAGGTCATCAAGCTGGATCGCAAGCGCAACAACGTCGTGGTTTCCCGCCGCGCCGTGCTGGAAGCATCGCAGGGTGCCGACCGCGAATCGCTGCTGGAGAGCCTGAAGGAGGGCGCGATCGTCAAGGGTATCGTCAAGAACATCACCGACTACGGTGCATTCGTTGACCTGGGCGGTATCGACGGCCTGTTGCACATCACCGATCTGGCATGGCGCCGCGTGAAGCACCCGTCCGAAGTGCTGACCGTGGGCGACGAAGTCGAAGCCAAGATCCTGAAGTTCGACCAGGAGAAGAACCGCGTCTCCCTCGGCATCAAGCAGATGGGCGACGATCCGTGGAATGGGCTGGCACGCCGCTACCCGCAAGGCACACGCCTGTTCGGCAAGGTGACCAACCTGACCGACTACGGTGCATTCGTGGAAATCGAGCAGGGCATCGAAGGCTTGGTGCACGTGTCCGAAATGGACTGGACCAACAAGAACGTGCATCCTTCCAAGGTCGTTGCCCTCGGCGACGAAGTGGAAGTCATGATCCTCGAGATCGACGAGCAACGCCGCCGCATCTCCCTGGGCATGAAGCAGTGCAAGTCCAATCCCTGGGATGACTTCGCGCTCAACCACAAGAAGGGCGACAAGGTCAAAGGCGCCATCAAGTCCATCACCGACTTCGGCGTGTTCATCGGCCTGGATGGCGGTATCGACGGTCTGGTGCACTTGTCCGACCTGTCCTGGAACATCCCCGGCGAAGAAGCAGTGCGCAACTACAAGAAGGGCGACGAACTGGAAGCCGTGGTTCTGGCCATCGACGTCGAGCGCGAGCGCATCTCCTTGGGCGTGAAGCAGCTGGAAGGCGATCCCTTCGGCGGTTTCGTTTCCTCCGGCCATGACAAGGGTGCAGTCGTTACCGGCACCGTGAAGTCGCTGGACGCCAAGGGCGCCGTGGTTATGCTGGAAGGCGACGTGGAAGCCTACCTGAAGGCTTCCGAAGTCTCCGCCGACCGCGTGGAAGACATCCGCAACCACCTGAAGGAAGGCGACACCGTCAAGGCCGTCATCATCAACGTGGATCGCAAGAACCGTGGCATCAACCTGTCGATCAAGGCGCTGGACAAGGCCGACACGGCAGCTGCGATGCAGAAGTTCGCTGCGGAGAACACCAGCTCTGCCGGTACCACCAATCTGGGTGCGTTGCTCAAGGCGAAACTGGACTCCAGCAAGGCTGAAGCTCAGTAAGGAGGAACGATGACCCGTTCTGATCTTATCGCCAAGTTGGCTGAGCGATACACGCAACTGCTCGGCAAGGATGCCGAGCTTGCGGTCAAGGTGATCCTGGACAGCATGTCGTCGACCCTGTCGCGCGGCGGCCGTATCGAGATCCGTGGCTTTGGCAGCTTTGCGTTGAACTATCGTCCGCCGCGCCTGGGGCGCAACCCCAAGTCCGGCGACAAGGTCCAGGTGCCGGCCAAGTACGTGCCGCATTTCAAGGCGGGCAAGGAACTGCGTGAACGGGTGGATTATCCTTCAGCCTGATTTTGGCGCAGAAGTGAACTGATTGGCGGCTTGTCGCAAGATGGGCCGCCAATTTTTTAACTGTTCATGTTATCGTTGCACACCGATTTACAGGCGACAAAAACATCATGCAATACCTGAGCTGGTCACTGCGCGTCGTGCTGTTCCTGCTATTGCTGGGTTTCGCGTTGAAGAACGACCAGCCTGTCGTGCTGCGCTATTTCTTCGGCTATGAATGGCAGACCTCGCTGGTCGTCGCGTTGCTGTGTTTTTTTGCGGTGGGCGTTGTCATCGGTCTGCTGGCCATGCTGGGCAGCCTGCTGCGCCATCGGCGCGAACTTGCCGCAGTCCGGCGCGAGCTTGAGCTGAAGAGCAAGCCGACCGAAGCCGGTTCCACGCGCTATCCCATACAATCATCCTGAGATATTTATTTAATGGATTTTGAACCATGGATGTTGCTGGCCTTTCCGCTCTTCTTCGGAATGGGATGGATGGCGGCACGCATCGACATCAAGGAGCTGCTCTCCGAGTCCAGCGCCCTGCCGCGTTCGTACTTTCAGGGGTTGAACTTCCTGCTCAACGAGCAGCAGGACCAAGCCATCGAGGCGTTCATCGAAGTGGTCAAGGTCGATCCGCAAACGGTCGAGCTGCACTTTGCGCTGGGCAGCCTGTTCCGCCGGCGCGGCGAGGTGGACCGTGCCATCCGCATGCACCTCAATCTGGTCGAGCGTGCCGACCTGGCCGAGGAAAAGAAACAGCAGGCGCTTTTCGAACTGGCGCAGGATTATCTGAAGGCGGGCATCCTGGACCGGGCAGAAGCGGCATTCCATGAGCTGCACGGCACTCCTTACGAAAGAGAGTCGCTGGAATTCCTGCTGGAGATATACCAAAAAGAAAAGGACTGGCTCAAGGCCATCGACATCAGCCAGCGCCTCACCGCCCTGACCGGCAAGACGCATGGCAAGGAAGCCGCGTTCTTCTTCTGCGAACTGGCCGCAGGCGAACTTGCCGCGAGGCAGACCGAGGCCGCCACCGTGCATCTGGAACAGGCGTTGGCCGCGAATCCGCAGGGTGTGCGCGCCAGCATCATGCTGGGTGACATCGAACAGGCGGCGGGGCATGTGGCGCGCGCCATCGAAATCTGGAAGCAGGTCGAACAGCAGGACGCGCAATATCTGCCACTGGTGGCGGAGCGCCTGCTGCAGGCCTATCGTCAAAGCGGCGACGAGGCGACCGCGGTGGCCGTGCTGCAAGGATGGCTGCAACAATACCCCTCGCTTGATCTGATGAGCGTGCTGTTTGGCGCCCTGGTGCAGCGCGATGGCGCGGAAGCCGCCTACGTCATGGTGCGCAACGAGCTGAAGCGCAACCCGACCCTGCTCGGTCTGGACATGCTGCTGGAAGCGCAGCTGTTGAAGATGACCGGCGATCGGCGCGCCGACATCGAGCTGGTGAAGACCCTGATCCACAACCGCACGCGCGGTCTGGCGATGTACCGCTGCAGCCATTGCGGCTTCAAGGCGCGCCAGTTCTACTGGCATTGCCCGGCCTGCCACAGCTGGGAAAGCTACTCGCCCAAGCGCAGCGAAGAGAATGGTGTCGCAATATGATTGATCCGAAAATCGTCGTCGCCCTCGATTATCCGCAGGCCGCACCTGCATTGGCCTTGGCACAGCGTCTTGAACCGTCGCTGTGTCGTCTCAAAGTGGGCAAGGAGCTGTTCACTGCTGCCGGGCCGCAGCTGGTCGAGCAGTTGCAGCAGCGCGGCTTCGACGTGTTCCTCGATCTTAAATTCCACGATATCCCCAACACGACGGCGCAAGCCTGCAAAGCGGCCGCCTCTCTTGGCGTGTGGATGGTGAACGTGCACGCCTCCGGCGGCCGGCGCATGATGGAAGCCGCGCGCGAGGGGCTGGCCAATTTTGCCAAGCCGCCGAAGTTGATCGCCGTGACCGTGCTGACCAGCATGGCGCCGGCCGACCTTATCGAGTTGGGCATCACCGTGACGCCTGCCGAGCAGGTGCTGCGCCTGGCGGGATTGGCGCAAGCCAGTGGCATGGATGGCGTGGTCTGTTCCGCGCAAGAGGCCGGACTGCTGCGCAAGCAGGCCGGCCCCGGATTCTGTCTGGTCACCCCGGGTATCCGTCCGGCGAACGCCGCGGCAGACGACCAGTCGCGCATCATGACACCGCGCGCCGCACTGGAGGCGGGCTCCAGCTATCTGGTCATCGGCCGACCGATCACGCAGGCGCCCGCCCCGTTGCAGGCATTGCACGACATTCTGAAAGACATGGGAGATATGGCATGAGACTGCCATCGTTTGAGACGGCACGGGTATTGGTCGTCGGCGACGTGATGCTGGACCGTTACTGGTTCGGCGACGTGACACGCATCTCGCCGGAGGCGCCGGTGCCGGTGCTGAAAGTAAGCAAAGTGGAAGAGCGTCCCGGCGGTGCTGCCAACGTGGCGCGCAATATCGCCTCGTTGGGCGCGCACTGCACGCTGCTGTCGGTGGTGGGCGTGGACGAGGCGGGCGACTGTCTGCAGCGCCTGTTGACCGAGCAGGGCGGGGTGGATGCCATGCTGCACCGGGACGACAGCATCTCCACCATCGTCAAGCTGCGTGCCATCGCACGCCACCAGCAACTGCTGCGCATTGATTTCGAGACGCCACCCAGCCACGAAGTGCTGAATGCCAAGCTGGCGGATTTCCATGCCAAGCTGCCGCAGGCCGATGTGGTGGTGCTGTCGGATTACGGCAAGGGCGGGTTGGCGCACATCGCGGAGATGATCCGGTCGGCGCGCGCGGCGGGCAAGCCGGTGCTGGTCGATCCCAAGGGCGACGACTACGCGCGCTATCAGGGCGCAACGCTGCTCACGCCGAACCGCAGCGAGTTTCGCGAAGTGGCAGGCAGCTGGAAGGATGAGGCGGAACTGACCGCCAAGGCCCAGCAGTTGCGCGCCGACCTGAAGCTGGATGCGCTGATGGTCACGCGCAGCGAAGAAGGCATGTCGCTGTTCCGCGAGCACGACGTGCTGCACGAACCGACCCAGGCGCGCGAAGTGTTCGACGTCAGCGGCGCGGGCGACACCGTGATCGCCACGCTGGCGGTGATGCTGGCGAGCGGCGCGGACATGGCGGATGCGGTGCGTATCGCCAACCGCGCGGCGGGCGTGGTCGTGGGCAAGTTGGGTACTGCGGTCGTTACGCGCGAAGAGATACTTCAGGATATGAAGCGGCAGGATTGACACACCCTCTCTTTAGCCCTTGCAGTTGGCATGGTTAATGTAATACCCTCCCGCGCTCAGCGGGGGAAGAACGGGCAGGCTCAAGAGTCCGTCACCCTATTCAAGGAGATAGCATGTACTACGTTGTTACTGGCGCTGCCGGTTTTATCGGATCGAATCTGGTCAAGGCGCTGAACGAGCGCGGTGAGACCAACATCATCGCGGTCGACAACATGAAGAAGGCCGACAAATTCAGGAACCTCGTCGATTGCGAGATCGCCGACTACCTGGACAAGGAAGATTTCATCGGACTGCTGCAGGACGGCTCCTTCGACGGCATCCTCGCGGCGGTGCTGCACGAGGGCGCCTGCTCCGACACCATGGAGACCGACGGTCATTACATGATGGAGAACAACTACCGCTACTCGCTGGAGTTACTGAACCATTGCCAGAACGAGGAAGTGCCGTTCCTGTATGCATCGTCGGCGTCGGTGTACGGCGGCGGCGGCGTGTTCAAGGAGAGCCGCGAATATGAATCGCCGCTCAACGTCTAT
>JBQGEN010000023.1:0-2100 GCA_052039615.1 Sideroxyarcus sp.
CGCCAGCCAAAATCGCAGGCGCTCTGGATATCTTTCCCATTAAAGGCGGCTTGGAGTCTTTCGGGTTATATAGCTTAATATCGTGATGTTTAGTTAGTTTGGATTTTTGCGCATCACTCAATTTGATTGCCGGGACAATCACACCCTCGACACTAACCTTCTTTTCGAAAAAGGTTGTTCCCAATGTCTTCCTGGCTACAAAGCCAGCCAACTTAAGCTCAATTTGATCTTTATCAGAAACAGGCGAGCCTCGACCATAGTCCAGAATCAAATCACCCCAAACCTGCCCGTCACTTTTGTAGAGGCTTGGTCCTCGTGACGCGTCAATATTCATACGCATGCCATCAAGCTTTAGCTGTGAGACACGCCCCAGCTCATCTCCACCTTTGTACAACATATATGAATTTTTTTGCCCGATGAATACAACCACATGATCTTGGTCTATCTCTTTAGCGAGAGAATCATCGAGGCGACCGATAGCAATAATTTCATCAACGAGAACAGGTATGTTATAAAAATCTGAATCAAACTCTTTAACATAGTCGAACCCTGATTTCGTGGCACATCCCAGCGAACTTGTTATAAGTAGAGCAAAGCCTATAAGCACCAACAATTGCGCTTTGTTTTTCATAAGAACCCTTTGAACAAACAATACCGAAAAAAGGGGGCCGCGTGAAACCGTGGTCTGTCCCCGATTATTTGTCCCCGATTATTTTGATCAATCGTGAAACCGTGGTCTGAGCTAACCCGTCTTTCCCGGACGGTTTAATTGGATACATCTGTTTGCTGCTCAAATTGTACCGGACTGAGATAGCCCAAGGTTTGATGCCTGCGCTGTCGATTGTAGAAGATCTCAATATATTCGAAGATCGCTGCCCGTGCCTCATCTCTGGTATGGAAGTCACAATAGTGCACGAGTTCGTTCTTCAAGTTTGAGAAGAAGCTTTCAGCTACCGCGTTGTCGTAACAGTTGCCGCGACGGCTCATGCTTGGGCGCAGGCCATGCATCAACAGTTTCTCTCGGTAGGCGTGTGCTGCATAGAGTGTTCCCTGATCAGTGTGGTGAATCAGACCGCGCTCGGGCTGGCGATGCAGGAGCGCCATATCCAGGGCCGACATGACTGGTAGCAAGTTCGGCCTGTCTCCCATGCCCCAGCCAACCACCCGACGAGAGTGCAAATCCAGCAAAACCGCCAGATGCAGAAATCCCTGTCGGGTGCGGATGAAGGTGCCATCCCCCACCCAGACTTGATTAGGGATGGCAACGTCGAATTGGCGTTGCACGAGATTGGGGGCGGCCGGTGCAGTATGGTGATTTTCCACGATGACACGGAAGCGCCGTTTGCGTCGCGCCTCAATGCCAGCTTGCCGCCTGAGTCGAGCCACGCGATGTTTGCCGCAAGCAATGCCGCGCATGTTGAGTTCGCGCCAGGTCTTCACGGCACCATAAGCCTCACGACTGGCGAGATGCACTTCCTTGATCCGTGCCAGCAACTCACTATTTTGTTTGCTGCGCCTGGATTCGCCGCGTGCCTTCCAGTCATAGTAGCCACTGCGCGCAACGCCCAGCGCTCGGCAAGTCCGAGCAGCATGCGTCGTCCCTATATGTGTTTCGATGTATGCGTACTTCACCTGCGTTGCTTGGCGAAGTACGTCTCCGCTTTTTTTAGGATTTCGAGCTCCTCGGTGACGCGTTTCAGTTCGCGTTTGAGGCGTGATAGTTCGCTCTCTTCCGATAACTTGGGGCGGCCCGGCGTACGAAATACACCGCCATTCTCCTTGAGTTGCATCTGCCACTTGTAAAGCCGATTGCGGGCAACGCCAAGTTCCAGAGCCAGCTGTGTCGCAGGCTTCTGCCCCAATTCCAGCAACCGCACCGCTTCGCGTTTGAATTCCGGGCTGAATCGCCGTCGTTGCCTCTCCGGATTTACCTTGTTTGTTCCTCTGCTTGCCATCGAACACCTCCTTCATTATTGTCTCCTATTGAAGTGTCCGTGAAAGCGGGGTTAGCCCATGCTGACCCCATATCACTTGGACCCCATATCACTTGTATCTATGTGGGCCGAAAAGAAATGCGAAGCTGCCCCCTTTGATTCAGTA
>JBQGEN010000024.1:0-1613 GCA_052039615.1 Sideroxyarcus sp.
GTGCGCCACGAACTCGAGCGTCCCTGTTTTGATGGGTCGCTGGCTCCAACCGGGCATGCACGTGATCTCGATCGTGGGCAGCGACAAAGGCCTGGTGTCCGCCGGCTATCATAGCGCGAAGAGGCGGGAAGTAGACGACGACGCGATCCGCCGGGCCGATTTGATTGTGGTCAATTCCACAGAGCAAATCAGGCAGGACGAGCATGCCGATATCTACGATACGGTTACTGCCGGAATCAAGCGCTGGGATGAAATCCACGAGATCCCGGAGCTTCTGAAGGAGACCGTGCGGAGGACCAGAGCAGAGGACGTTACGCTGTACAAGAATAACGCGGGTCTCGGGGTGGCTGATGTCGCGATACTGGCCCGGGTGTATCAGATCGCCAAAGAAAAAAATGTCGGCTTCGAGGTCCCCACGACGGTTCTTCCGTGGGAGGCCCGTTGAAGAACACGCACGATCGGAGGAACCCTAAATTGAGACAGTTCATCAGGCGATGGAGCCTTGCGATTTACCTGCTGTTTCTGAGTCAACTCGCGTGGCCACGCGGGCTGTACGCTCAAGATGTTAACGTTGAAGCGGCAAAAAAGGATGAGGTGGTGGTCGTCTACGGCGCGGTCCCGCCTCCGACCATGGCCGCGGTCAACACGCCCTTTGAGAAGAAGTACGGCATCAGAGTCGAATATTGGCGCGCGTCCACCACACAGATTCTCGAGCGCGTCTTGAACGAAATGCGTGCCGGGCGGCCGCACGTTGATGTGATCGAAGGGAACATCGGCACCCAGTTGATCCTGGAAAACGAGGGATTCCTTAGCCGATTCTTTCCCCCGTCGACGGCCCAATTCCCGCAACATTTGCTCAACAAGCAGACCGCTCAGGTACCCTGGCGCACGAACCCCGTCAGCATCGTCTACAATACGGATCTCGTGAAAAAAGGTGATGTACCCCGGAACTTCGCCGAACTTCTCCAGCCGAAGTGGAATGGAAAGATAAGCCTGCCGGACCCTTCCGTTCATACGACGACTGCGCAATTTTTCGTGAACCTGAGGAAGTACAACGTCGATTGGCGTGACTTCGCGAAGCGGATAGAAAAACAAAAGCCCCACCTGGTGACCGGTTTTGTGCAAGTAATGGATCTCGTAGTGCGCGGTGAGACCCCCGCAGGTATCACCTATTTAAAATATGTCGGCGCGAAAAAAACGCCAACCGATTTTGTTCGCCTCGATAAATATCTGGCGGACGTAAACACGATGGCCCTAAGCCGAAAAGCGCCCCATTCGAATGCCGCAAAGCTTTACATGGAATTCCTGTGTTCCCTCGAAGGTCAAAAAGCGCTCGCGGGCAAGGGAGAGTTCGTTGTCTCTCCTAAGGCGAGCCCAATCTTCGACGGAGCCGACAGTGTTCCGGAAAGAGTGGTCTTTATGGATGTGCCGACCGAGGAGGAGTTCAAGAACCTCGCAAAAGAGTTCCGGGAGATCTTTAGCACAAACAAATAAGCTGCTCGACTGCCGGGTCGCTAAATCAATTTACGGTTTAATGCCCCATTTCTTCGCCACCTCTCGCTTGAATTCAGGCGTGAACGCATTAACCCTCGGAAACTGATCGAGCCAGCGGA
>JBQGEN010000025.1:0-6138 GCA_052039615.1 Sideroxyarcus sp.
GCATGCCCTTTTCCGCGAACGACAGGCAACCCGCGCCTGCCACAATGAAGTGATCCAGCACCCGCACGTCCACCAGCTGCAAGGCCTGTTTCAGGGCATCGGTGAGCATCTGGTCAGACTGGCTCGGCTCCGCCACGCCGGAAGGATGGTTGTGCGCGAAGATCACCGCGGCCGCATTGTGGTGCAGCGAGCGCTTCACCACTTCGCGCGGATACACACTGGTCTGCGTCAATGTCCCCAGGAACAGCTCCTCGGTGGCGATCACCCGGTGCTGCGCATCCAGGAACAATGCCACGAACACCTCCTGCTGCCGCGCCCGCAACGCCAGCTGCAGGTATTCCCGCACCGCGCGCGGCGAATTCAGGGCATCGCCAGACTGCATCTCCTCCTGCAGCGCGCGCCGCGCCATCTCCAGCACCGCCTGCAATTGCACGTACTTCGCCCGCCCCATGCCGTGCAGGTCGCAGAACTCCTTTTCGCCCGCCGCGAACAGTCGCGTCAGACTGCCGAAGCGGGCAAGCAGGTCCCGCGCCAGATCAACTGCGCTCTTGCCGACCACGCCGGTGCGCAGGAAGATGGCCAACAGTTCGGCATCGGACAATGCCGCCGCCCCGCGCTGCGATAACTTCTCGCGCGGTCGCTCCCCCTCGGGCCAATCCGTAATCGCCATCGCAATCACTTTCTTGCTAAGATGCGCGGCATTATGGAGCAAGCCCGACAAAAGCGCATCGTGCTCGGCATCACCGGCGGCATCGCGGCCTACAAGGCGGCGGAGTTGGCGCGCCTGCTGGTCAAGCAAGGCATCGAGGTGCAGGCGGCGATGACCGATGCGGCCACGCATTTCATTACCCCCGCCACGATGCAAGCGCTGACCGGGCACCCGGTGCTGCTCAACCAATGGCAGGACGACAAGGGCATGGCGCACATTCACTCCAGCCGAGCGGCCGATGCCATTGTGATAGCGCCCGCCACGGCAGACTTCATCGCCAAGCTGGCACATGGCCTGGCAGACGACCTGCTCTCCACCTTGTGTCTGGCGCGCAACTGCCCGCTACTGGTCGCCCCGGCAATGAACGGACAGATGTGGTCGAACGCCGCGACGCAACGCAATGTACAGCGGCTCATTGCCGATGGCGTGACCGTGCTGGGGCCCGCCAGCGGGATGCAGGCCTGCGGCGAAGAAGGGATGGGGCGCATGCTGGAAGCGGTCGAACTGGCGCCTGCGATCGTCGCCATCTTCCAGCCCAAGCTTCTCGCAGGCCTCAAATTGCTCGTCACCGCCGGGCCGACCTATGAAGCCATCGACGCGGTGCGCGGTATCACCAACCGCAGCAGTGGCAAGATGGGTTATGCCATCGCCCAGGCCGCATTGGAACTGGGCGCGGAAGTCACCTTGGTCTCCGGCCCGGTCGCCCTCGCCAAGCCATGCGGCGCACAGGCGGTGGACGTGACCAGCGCCGCCGAGATGTTCGAGGCGGTGAAGCAGCACGTAACCAAAACAGATATGTTCATCGGCGTGGCGGCGGTGGCCGATTACCACGTAGCCGAACCGAGCGCACAGAAGCTCAAGAAGAGCGATGCCAAGCTGACGCTGGAACTGCTACCCAATCCTGACATCCTGGCTTACGTCGCGAGCCTGCCCAAGCCTCCGTTCTGCGTCGGCTTCGCCGCCGAGAGCGAGAAGCTGCGCGAGCATGCCGCAGACAAACGCAAGAAGAAGAACGTCCCGCTGCTTGCCGCCAATCTGGCGCAAGATGCAATCGGCAGCGACAACAATGAACTGGTGCTGCTCGACGATGCGGGCGAGCATGTGCTGCCGCGCGCCGACAAACTCACCTTGGCACGCGCACTGTTGCGCCACGCCGCCGCTCTTTACAGAAAAAGGAACAAGAAATGAAGAAAGTGGACGTAAAGATACTCGACCCGCGCTTGCATGAGCATCCGCCCGCCTACGCCACCCCGGGTTCGGCAGGCATAGACATGCGCGCCTGCATCGAGGGCAGCATGACCATCCAGCCGGGACAATGCGAACTCATCCCCAGCGGCATCGCCCTGCACCTGAACGACCCGCACTACGCCGCAATGATCCTGCCGCGCTCGGGTTTGGGACACAAGCACGGCATCGTGCTCGGCAATCTGGTCGGGCTGATCGATTCGGACTATCAGGGGCAGATCTTCATCTCAATCTGGAATCGCGGACACCATCCGTTCGCGTTGATGCCGATGGAGCGCATCGCGCAGCTTGTGATCGTGCCGGTGGCGCAAGTGCAATTCAATGTCGTGGAGGAATTCCCGCTGAGCCAACGCGGCAGCAACGGCTTCGGCAGCACCGGCAAGCACTAAACACTTGCCGGCCAATAAAAAGCCCGCTGGTTGCGGGCTTTTTTATCTCACTTTTCCAGCTGCACTTCCAGTTCCGTGGTGTCACCTTTGCGCACCGCGACTTTCTCGGTGACGGTCCTGTATCCCTTCAACTTGACTTCCACGGTATGGATGCCGGCACTCGCGTCCACATGTAGCGGGGACATTCCGTAATACACTCCGTCGACGTAGACCTTGGCACGGGCCGGTTCGGTCCTGACGATGAGCAGCGCATTGGCTAATGCGGGCGGCGTGGGGGTTGGCGTGGTTGGCACCTGAGGCGCAGTGCCCGGCGTCACGAACACGGTCACCCCCGGGATCGCTTTGGTGCCAGGCGTCAGGTTGAACAGATCGCTGCGCGAAGCCATGAGGGTCGCACTGATCGCTTCGGTCGTCTTGCCCGCCACCACACCCAGCTCGTTATGCAGATAGGCTGCGATGTCTTCCTTGCTGTTGCCGGAGACACCCGCAAAGCGGTCGCTCTTCTGCTCGACCTCGCCGGACCAGATCACCTTGCCGCTGGCGACCTCCTTCAGTGTCGTCAGCACCACGATCGACACATAGTCGCGCTCCCTGGCGTCGTAGCGCAACTCCCTGACCACCCCATTCAGTTCGAACAGGGCACTGGCGTCGTCGCGCTCCAGCATCTGGTAGCCGGCATCATCCAGATGCTTGCGCATCGAGGCCGCCACCACCTCGGTGACATCACGATCCAGGCGAATCTCGGTGCCGCTCATGCCATTCACCCTGACTTTGGCGACCCCGACCTTGCATGCATCGCCGACCTTGCGTTCGTCGGCATAGCCCGCGATGCGGATCGAGGCCGCATATTTCACTTTTGGCGCATCGACGCTGGGTTGCTGGCTTTCGCGGATGCTGATCTCGTTGCTACCATCCATCATGCCGGAGCACCCAACCAAGGCAACCCCTGCTACAACTGAAAACAGATATCTAGCTAAACGACTCATCACCCCCCCACCCGGATTTGCATTCTTGTACCCATGCCCAAAAATGAGCATGAGCCTCATATTTACTTCGCACGCACCTTGGCATCAATCGCAGCGAATACTTTCGCGATTTCGGTCGTGCCGATCTGCACGCCCAGCTGTCGGGCGATCTGCGTGGCGGAGAACAAACCGCGTACGGTCTGACTGCCGTCGGCATTGGTTTCAACCACCAACGCGTGCTGTCTTCCGGCCACCGTCAGCATGGCAAGCACATTCCCCACCTTGGCTTTAAGCACATCCTCCAGCAACGACGCCGACATCTCACGGGCCACCGACATCACATCGCGCACCAGGATATCGGCATGCGTTCCACCCATCTGCTGCAGGAAACGCACCGGCCTGTCGCCCAATACATCGGTCGCGGTCAAGACGCCGCACACCTTGTCAGAGTCGTCCGTCACCAGCAACATACGCACGCCATAACGGATCATCTTTGCATTCGCCTTGTCCAGAGAAGTTTTGGCGCGCACATTAAGCACCGAAACGCTGCGCAGATCGGTCATCACGTTGATTGCCGGGTCCTCCAGTGTGACATGCTCAGGCAACACCTGCGTCGGCCTGGCTATATCCGTACCTGCTTTGAATGGGTGACTGGTCAATGCTGTGAAACTCTTGGTCATTCTATTCTCCTTGGATTGACTGCTTGGTTTCTTCAACGTCATTACCCGACGATTTCTCGGCTGCCTCTCTGTGGCCCCTGCCGTTGAGCGACGGCAAATAACGCACCAGTTCGCTCAGCGCCATGCGATATACCTCGCGCTTGAACTCGATCACGCTGTCCAGTTCGATCCAATAATCGTTCCAGCGCCAGGCATCGAATTCGGGGTGCCCGGTCGCGCGCAGCGACACATCGCAATCGCGCCCGACCAGGCGCAGCAAAAACCAGATCTGCTTCTGCCCCCTGTAATTGCCGCGCGATTCGCGCTTGACCCAACTCTGCGGCACTTCATAACGCATCCAGTCTCGGGTTCGCCCCAATATCCGGACATGGCAGGATTGCAGACCGACTTCCTCGTGCAACTCGCGGTACATAGCCTGCTCCGGCGTCTCGCCGTGCTGGATGCCGCCCTGCGGAAACTGCCACGCATCCTGCCTGATGCGCTTGCCCCAAAACACCTGATTCTTTGCGTTAGTCAGAATGATGCCGACGTTCGGGCGATAACCTTCTCGGTCTATCATGATTCGCCCCATACTGTTTATCGATGGGGGGATTGTTCCATATTTCGCCCCCCCTG
This sequence comes from Sideroxyarcus sp., assembly GCA_052039615.1. Classification (GTDB taxonomy): domain Bacteria; phylum Pseudomonadota; class Gammaproteobacteria; order Burkholderiales; family Gallionellaceae; genus Sideroxyarcus. The sequence goes on from JBQGEN010000025.1 coordinate 4,604, forward strand.
AAAAGGATAAGCAGCTCGCGAGCCGCTTGTCGCCGATTGCCGGCAGGCTAGCTCACGAGTTCGTTGTTCAACTCGGTCAGCGCCATGACGACCTTGTGCGATACATGCTTGTATTCGCCCTCCATCAACGCGTGCGCCCGAGCCATGTCCTCAGCATGGACATGGCGCACAATCTCTCCCGCCAAGTGGTGGAACATCGCATGATCCGCCAGCAACACCCGGAAGGCTTCCACCCCTTCGAAATGTCTCTGTGCCGGACCGTGTATCCACATGCCCAGCTTGCACAGGTCATCGCGGCACACAATGTCAGGCTCGAGCTTCTCTACGGACGTCCCGTCCAGATACTTCTGCAAACGCAATTTCCAGCTGACATGAGCAGCAGCTGCCTCGCTAATGTCGATCTCCTCGTTTATTTCGTTTTTCTTCTCGCTGCCGAACAAGTCACTGAAAAATCCCATTTTTTACCCCTTATCGTTATATTTTGAGATTGCGTCATTGGCACAATCTCCTCCCTGTACCGCTCCCCCGAGTCTACCGCAACGGAGAAGTGCACCGCGGCCAACTTGCAGTAGAATCGCACCCCCTAACAAGCACTAACGAGTCAACAACATGCGCGTTTCCCAATTTTTCATTTCCACACTGAAAGAAGCTCCTTCCGAGGCCGAACTGCCCAGTCATCGCCTGATGCTGCGCGCGGGCTACATCCGCAAACTATCCAGCGGCCTGTACACCTGGATGCCGCTGGGCTTGCGCGTGCTGCGCAAGGTCGAAGCGGTGGTGCGCGAGGAAATGGACAGGAGCGGCGGCATCGAGCTGCTAATGCCCGCGGTGCAGCCTGCCGAGCTGTGGCAGGAGACCGGCCGCTGGGAGGTGTTCGGCCCGCAGATGCTGAAGATCAAGGACAGGCACGACAACCAGTTCTGTTTCGGCCCGACACACGAGGAAGTCATCACCGACATCGCGCGCCGCGAGGTGAAGAGCTACCGCCAGCTGCCGCTCAACTTCTACCAGATCCAGACCAAGTTCCGCGACGAGGTGCGCCCGCGCTTCGGCGTGATGCGCGCGCGAGAGTTCATCATGAAGGATGCCTATTCCGTCCACAGCAGCTTCGAGAGCCTGGAACAGACCTACCGCGGGATGTACGAGACCTACACCCGCATCTGCACCCGCTTGGGCCTGCAGTTCCGCGCGGTGGCGGCAGACACCGGCGCGATCGGTGGCAGCGGTTCGCACGAGTTCCACGTGCTGGCCGACTCCGGCGAGGACGCACTGGCGTTCTGTCCGAATTCCGATTACGCCGCCAACGTCGAGCTGGCCGAGGCCGTTGCGCCCGCCATTCCGCGCGCGCCTGCCACACAGGAGATGCAGAAGGTCATTACTCCCGGCCAGAAGTCCATCGAAGAGGTGGCCGCATTCTTCGGCACTTCGGCCCAGAACGTGCTGAAAGCCATAGCCGTGATGACCCACGAGAACGAGTTCGTGCTGCTGCTGTTGCGCGGCGACCACCAGCTCAACGAGATCAAGGCGTCCAAGGT
>JBQGEN010000026.1:0-3739 GCA_052039615.1 Sideroxyarcus sp.
GCCGAAGACGTATTCGACCCCCTCTTCCTGCAAACAGCGGATGGTAATTTCTGCGCCCGTCAGTTCCATGAACCCACTACCCCAGATTTAAACAACGAAAGACCGCGCAAGATAAAGGCTGGCGGCGTTTTGGTCAACCCCTGCGCGCGCCCGGTACCGGCAAAATCCCTAATCAGAGCATGAATTTGCCTGCATCCGCCCCGTTCATACGGGAGACCCGCAAACTGTCCAATGGAGCAGGCTCATGCCAGAACGGCGCATGCGCGCCGGAGAATATACAAGGCGTTCAGCAAGGCCCCTGCGGACAAGCACGAAGAGGTGAAAATGGTGCCTGAACGGCAGGCCGCCTAGCCTGCCGGTGGGGCACCAGCCGCTTCGCCGCGAGTCATCGGCGCTCGGTACGCCACAGCATCAGCAGCGCAAGTGCCAAGAACATCCAGGTCATCGCCGTGGCGCTCAGCAGTGGCGACCAGTCGTTCAGCGCCCCAACGTTGGCAAACAGCCTGCCGACGAAGTGAAAGGCCAACCCCAGTACGATACCCACGAAGATTTTGCCGCCGATGCCGCCCTCGCGGCGCTGATAGGCCGAAAACGGCAACGCCAGCAGCAGCATCACCAGCACCGAGAACTGATAGACCAGCTTGTTCCACATCGCGATTTCGTAACGCGCGGTCTTCTGGCGGTTATCGCGCAGGTGCCGGGTATATTGATACAAATTCCATGCAGACATCTGCTCGGGCACCACCAGCAACACGCTCAGGATGTCCGGATTAAGCGAGGAACGCCACTCCGCGCTCGGCCGGTTGTCGACGACAGCCCGCTCCTTGTCGAACAGGGTTTGGCGCACGCCTGCCAGCTGCCAGCGATTCTCCCCCAGATAGGAAGCGTGCTCGGCGGAGATGACGCTGCGCAAGTGATAGCGCTCGTCGAACTCATAGATGCTGACCCCCATCAGCGAGGTGTCCGGCAGCATCCCTTTCACGTTGACGAAACTGCGCTCGTCCTTCGCCCATACGCCGGAACGGAACTCCTTCGCGGACACCTTCAGGTTCTGCGCCTTCAGTTTGATCTGTTGCGCCAGACGCTCGCTCGGCGCGGCCACGAATTCGCCAACCACAAAACACAGGACCAGCAGCGGCAAGCCGATCTTGAACAGCGCCATCATCATCTGCTTGAGCGACACGCCGGAACTGCGGTACACGGTCAACTCGGAATTGGCCGCCATCTGCACCAGCGCGAATATGCTGCCGATCAGCACCGCCACAGGGAACAGCTCATAGATGTGGCCCGGGATGGTGAGCGTCACATACAACAGCACGTAACCCAGACGGTAGTCGCCGCGCCCCATCGAACTCAGCTCATTGATCAGATCGAGCAGGGCAAACAGCATGATGAATGCCGCAAACACCAGCAGGATGCTGAAGTAGATCTCACGCATCAGATAGCGGGTGAGCAACCTCATCTGACAAGCCTCCGCCACGGCGATACCGACAAGCGGTGGTAGAACAACAGCAGCAGCAGCGCCAGCATCAGCAGGTGGATACCCCACAGACCGGCCGCCGCGCTCAGCTTGCCGTGCGCGACCCAGGAGTTGGTCACGCTGATCATGTTGTTGTAAAGCATGTAAATCACGATGGCGGAGATCAGGTTGAGCGAGCGGCCGGCACGCGGATTCACATAACTCAGCGGAATCGCCAGCAAGGCCAGGATCAGGGCGCTTAGCGGAAGCCCGATGCGCCACTCCAATTCGGCGATATTCCACGGGGTCGGATTCCGCAACAGGTGCATTGTGGAATAAGCCTTGAGGTTGGGCGTTTCCTGGCGCAACTCGGCAGGCTCGATACGCATGGCATAGCGTTCAAACTCGACGATCCTGAAATCGGCCTGGCCGGGGACGCCCTCGTAACGCGTGCCGTTCAACATCACCAGAAAACGATCACCGTTGGCCGCAGTCTCCTGGAAGCCCTCCTTGGCGACCATCGTCCCTTCCCGGCCGTTCTGCACGGACTGTACGAAGATATTGCCGACCCGTTTCTTCTCGGCATCCACATCCTCCAAAAAGAAGACGCGGTCGGCCTGCCTGGATTCGCGGAACGCCCCCGGCGTCGCGGCGGAGACATCGTCGCGGCTCTCCAGCCTGCGCTTGAACTCGTCCGCTTTGGACAAAGCCCATGGCGACAACACCAGACTGAGCAGGGCGATCACCAGCGTCACCGGGACGGCATAGCCCAGCACCGGCCGTATCCAGCGCGTCAGGCCGATGCCCGAGGTGAACCACACCACCATCTCGCTGTCGCGGTAGCTGCGCGTCAGCGTCAGCAGCACCGACAGAAACAGGCTGATGGAGAGCAGCACCGGCAAATAGTTGATCGCGGCGAAGCCCATCATCGCCACCACCCCCTCCACCGCCAGCAGGCCGCTGACCGACTCGCCCAGCAGGCGGATCAGCTGGGTGAACACAACGATGCCGAGGAGGATGGAGAACACCAGCAATCCGGTACTCGCAAACTCGCGCACCAGCGACCAGTCAAAGATACCGCGCACCCGCGGCTTCTTTGACTTTTGTGGTTGGGATTGCGGATAATCCGGCATCTGGGGCAATTCTGAGATCAATGAGGAGAAGCGCGTGGAATTTAGCATAAAACAAGGCAGTCCGGAAAAACTGAAAAGCGGCTGCGTGGTGGTCGGCGTGTCCGACGGCGGCAAATTGTCGCCTGCGGCGCAACTGCTGGACAAGGCCGCCAAGCACGCACTCAGTGACCTCATCGCACGCGGCGACATGAGCGGCAAAGCCTCTTCCACGCTGCTCCTGCACAGACTCCCCGGCATTGTTGCCGATCGCGTGCTGCTGGTCGGCCTGGGCAAGGCCAGTGAGCTCAACAACAAGACCAGCTCCGAGATCCTGCGCGCGGCGTTCGGCGCATTGAGCGCGACCGCCGCCAAGGATGCCGCGCTCTTCATCGTCGATGAAGGTATTGGCAAGGACGCCGCGTGGGTAGTCAAACAGGCCGTGTTCGCCGCGGCCGAGCAAGCCTTCCGCACCGACGGCATGAAGAGCAAGCCGGCCAAGGCCGCAACGCTGAAGCACATCACCTTCGCGACGCTGGACAAGCCCTCCGCCGCATTGAAAAACGTGCTCGACCAGACCACAGCAACCGCGCACGGCATGGAGCTGACCAAGACGCTGGGCAATCTGCCGGCCAACGTCTGCACCCCGACCTACCTCGCCGCCAAGGCGCTGGCACTGGGCAAGGCGCACAAGAGCATCAAGACCACCGTGCTGGAAGAGAAGGACATGCAGAAGCTTGGCATGGGCTCGCTGCTTTCCGTCACGCGCGGCAGCGAACAGCCCGCAAAACTGATCACCATGGAATACCACGGCGCCGACAAGAAGCAGAAGCCCATAGTGCTGGTCGGCAAGGGCATCACCTTCGACACCGGCGGCATCTCGCTCAAGCCGGGAGCCGACATGGACGAGATGAAATATGACATGAGCGGTGCAGCCAGCGTGCTCGGCACCCTGCAGGCCATCGCCGAGATGGGATTGAAGCTCAACGTGGTCGGCGTGATCCCGACGTGCGAGAACATGCCCAGCGGCCGCGCCACCCGCCCGGGCGACATCGTAACCAGTATGTCCGGCCAGACCATCGAGATCCTCAACACCGACGCCGAAGGCCGCCTCATCTTGTGCGACGCGTTGACCTACTCGAAGAAGTTCGACCCGGACACCGTGATCGAC
>JBQGEN010000027.1:0-3757 GCA_052039615.1 Sideroxyarcus sp.
AGCGCGAATCCGCGTTATCCGGAGGCGGAGAGCGTGCCGCAGACCGTGCTCATCAATCCAGTCATCACGCCGCTGTCCGGGGAGATGGAGGAGGGCTGGGAAGGCTGCCTCAGCCTGCCCGGCATGAGCGGGCTGGTACCGCGCCATACCCATCTGCGCTACCAGGGACGCGACGAATACGGCGCGCTCATAGACCGCACGGTGAGCGGCTTCCACGCGCGCGTGGTGCAGCACGAATGCGACCACCTCGACGGTATCCTCTACCCGATGCGCATCCGCGACCTGAAGGACTTCGGCTTCAGCGACAGACTGTTCCCCGGCGAGGACATCAAGGACGAGTGATGAGCGCGACCGGCCGGTCAAAGACGACGCGCAACCTGCTGTGGCCGCTGCGCTCACCCTGCAGGCCGGCAGTGTACTCATGGCGATGGCCGCGCCGCGAGGCCGCGCCCGTCGGGAGCAATTGATGCGGGCTTGAGTCAGCGAAGGCGGGGGGCGCTATGAATGTCGGCATACTGAGGCTATACCACCAGCAGGTCGCTCATACCCGGCTCGAGATGCCCGAGCAGGTCGTCGCCTGGCTGGGCGGGATGCAGGCGCAGGACTATCCTGGCGCGAAATGGTCCATCGGCCTGCGCCTGCCGCAGGCTACCGATGCCGCTGTCGAGCGTGCCATAAGCGAGCGCAGGATCATTCGCACCTGGGCGATGCGCGGCACGCTGCACTTCGTCGCCGCGGCGGACGTGCGCTGGATGCTGGCGCTGACATCGCCGAAGAACCTCGCAGGGGCCGCACGGCGCCGGCAACAGCTGGAACTGGACGATGCGACCCTTGCGCGTTGCCGCAAGCTATTCACCAAAGCGCTGCAAGGTGGCAAGCAGCTTGGCCGCGACGAACTCTATGCCCTGCTGGAACGCGCCAACATCTCCACCGCCGCCCAGCGCGGCTATCACATCCTGTGGAACTCCGCGCTGCAAGGCGTGATCTGCTTTGCCGCCACGAGCGGCAAGGAGCAGACCTTTGCCCTGCTGGAGGAACGGGTCGCGCCGACGCGGGAAAAGACGCGCGACGAAGCGCTGGCCGAACTCGCGCTGCGCTACTTCACCAGCCGCGGCCCGGCCACCCTGCAGGACTTTACCTGGTGGTCAGGCCTGAGTGCCGGCGAGGCATGTGCCGGGTTGGAAGCGGTCAGGTCGCAGCTGCTGCAGCAGACCGTGAACAAACAGGCTTTCTGGATGGCGCCGGACATCGCCGTACCGAAGGAAACTGCAGGCGCTTTTGCATTGCCCGGTTTCGATGAATTCCTGCTGGGCTACAAGGACCGCAGCGCGGTGCTCGACGCGAGACACGCGCAGCAGGTGTGTCCCGGCGGCAACGGCATGTTCGCCCCGACCATCGTCATCAACGGACGCGTGGCCGGCACCTGGAAGCGAACCATCAGGAAGACCGCCGTCGAGATCGGCGCAACGCCGTTTGTCCCGCTGAGGAAGGCGGAGCGCACCGCCTTCGCCGCGGCGGCCGAAAGCTATGCCGCCTTCATGGGTTTACCTGCCGTATTCGTCTGAACGACGCGTCAAGCCGAACCGCCCAGGGCGGATGGTGTCGAAATCCATGTCGGCCGAGCAGAGGAGGGTGTCATGCCAAGATTACGCGTACAAAGCTTTTCTATCTCCATTGACGGATTCGGCGCGGGGGCGAACCAGAGCCTGGAAAATCCGCTTGGTGTCGGGGGCATGGCACTGCACCAATGGGTTTTTCGAACCAGGACGTTCCAGCAGATGTTCGGGAACGGCGGCGGCACGACCGGCGTCGACGATGAATTCGCCGCACGCGGCTTCAGCAACGTCGGCGCATGGATATTGGGGCGCAACATGTTCGGCCCGATCCGCGGACCTTGGCCCGACGACAAATGGAAAGGCTGGTGGGGCGATAACCCGCCATATCACACCCAGGTCTTCGTGCTGACCCACCATGCGCGCGAGTCTTTTACGATGGACGGCGGTACGACGTTCCACTTCGTCACCGATGGCATCCACGGCGCTCTGGAGCGCGCCTTCGAAGCAGCAAACGGCCTGGATGTCCGGCTGGGCGGCGGGGTCGCGACGATCCGGCAATATTTGCGCGCCGGGTTGATCGACGAGATGCATCTTGCCATCGTGCCCATCCTGCTAGGCTCGGGGGAGAACCTGTTCTCCGGCATCGACGCAGCATCGCTTGGCTATCGATGCGTCGAACATGTGCCTACACAGGAAGCCACTCATGTCGTCCTGAAAAAGACCTGAAAGGAGTTCGCCATGCTGAAAATCATCGTTCTCGCAATCGTCATAGCGCTCGTCATTGTTCTTGTTTATGCAGCGACCAGGCCGGATGAACTTCATGTCGAGCGCACCATCAGCATCAAAAGCCCCGCCGGAAAAGATATTCGCGCTCATCAATGACTTCCGGCAGTGGGATGGATGGACACCCTACAACAAGGATCCGGCGATGAAGAAGACCTACAGCGGCAGTGCCAGCGGCAAGGGCGCGGTGTACGCGTGGGAAGGCAACAGCGAAGTGGGCAAGGGCGAGATATCCATCACCGACGCCACGCCGTCATCCAGGATCGCTTTCGACCTGCATATGATCAAGCCGTTCGAGGCGCGCAACGTCGTGGTGTTCACCTTGAAGGCGGCTGGCGATTCCACCGAGGTCATGTGGGGCATGGACGGCAGGCAGAACCTGATCGCAAAGGTCATGGGGCTGTTCTTCGACATGGACAGGATGGTCGGCAAGGATTTCGAGACCGGGCTGGACAGGCTGAAGGCGATCGCCGAGAAGTGATCGCGAGGATTGCCGGAACATTCAGAAAGGAGAAATATCATGCAAAAGATCACTCCGTTCTTATGGTTCGACAAAGAGGCGCGAGAGGCGGCCGAGTTCTACGCCTCCGTTTTCAAGGACGCGAAGATACTCGACAGCACCACACTGGAAAACACGCCTTCCGGCACGGTGGAGGTCGTCGCCATCGAGCTGTTCGGACAGGAGTTCCAGTTGATGAGCGCCGGCCCGCTGTTCAAGTTCAACGAGGCGATCTCGTTCGTGGTGAACTGCGACAATCAGGAGGAGATCGATTATTACTGGGCAAAGCTCTCCGCCGTGCCCGAGGCCGAAGCCTGCGGCTGGCTCAAGGACAAGTTCGGCGTGTCCTGGCAGATCGTGCCGACGGTCATGTACGAAATGCAGAAGACCAAGGACAGGAACAAGCTGGCGCGCCTCACCGAAGCGTTCCTGAAAATGAAGAAATTCGATATCGCAACACTCAGGCAGGCCTATGATGAAAAATCAACTTCTTGATCAAGGAGCGAGCCATGAGAAAGATCATCACAACCACATTCATCTCACTCGATGGCGTGATGCAGGCGCCGGGCGGGCCTGACGAAGATCGCGACGGAGGCTTTAGCCACGGCGGCTGGATGTTCGGCTACTGGGACGATATTGGCGGCAGCACGATGGACGGCTTCATGCGACTGCCCTTCGAACTCCTGCTGGGCCGACGCACCTACGACATCTTCGCCTCCTACTGGCCGACGGCGACCACGGACCAGAACGTCGCGCTGCCCTTCAACCGCACCAGAAAATACGTGGTTTCCCACACGCAGCGGCAGTTGTCCTGGAACAACTCCACGCTGGTCACGGGCGACGTGGTCGGCGAGATCAGGAAGCTGAAGCAGATGGACGCGCCGGATCTGTGGGTCCACGGCAGCGGCAAGCTCGTGCA